>DASRPJ010000154.1:0-2669 GCA_035646435.1 Thermoanaerobaculia bacterium
AGCCGAGACGAGCAGAGCCTTTCGACGGCCCACCGTCCGGGAAGCTCCGAGCAGAAGCGCGAGCGCGTAGAGGGACAGGGCGCGGAGCGAGTCGAGTGAAGCGGCACGGCGCGGCGAGGCGAGCGCCGCGATCGCCGCCCACCCGATTCCCGCGGCAAGCGAGACGAGCGCGATCCGGGCGGGGAGCGGAAGGGAGCGCCACGCGCGCCGCGGACCCGGCGGAGCAAGCGGAAGCGCGAAGGCCGCGAGCGCCGCGATCGGGAGGCCGGCGAAGGCGACGAGACGTTTCGGCGCATCGAACGACGCGTGCGCCGCCGGGTCGACCGCGAGCGCCGTGCCGACGACGACGGCGACGAGCGCCGCGGCGACGACCGTTTCGCGAGGACCTCCGAAGCGAGGAGGCGCGGCCGGCTGCGCCCGACCGGCCGAGGGACGAGGTCTCGCCTTCCCTCTCCTCTTCGCCACGACCGGCGATGTTATGACGGTATTCTCTCGACGCTGTGAGCTCCGAAGCGCCGCGCGCGCGTCACGTTTCGCTTCCGATCTGGATCCTGCGGCACCGGAGCGAAGTCCTGCTCGGAGCGGTCGCCTTTCTTCTCCTTGCCATCGCCGGTCTCGGTTTCATCGGGTCGGCGGTGTCGTCGCGCTTCGATCACCGGCGCTGGAACCTCCCGTCGAGGATCTATTCGGATATGACGGTCCTGGAACCGGGGAGCCCCGGCTCGGCCGATCGGCTCGCCGCCAAGCTCGAG
Source organism: Thermoanaerobaculia bacterium (assembly GCA_035646435.1). Lineage (GTDB taxonomy): Bacteria > Acidobacteriota > Thermoanaerobaculia > UBA5066 > Gp7-AA6 > Gp7-AA6. The sequence continues at coordinate 753 of DASRPJ010000154.1, forward strand.
CGGCTCTTCTATTCCGTCGGGCGCGGCGCGCCCGAGACGCCGGGGCACTACCGGCGGGAGGGAGGGTCGATCGACGTCTACACGCGTGATTTCGTGTACCCGGGCCGGGAGTTCCGGGGTTTCCGGGCGCGCATCGACTTCGCCGGCGGAAGCGTGCGGACGATCACGGACGAGCGGGGCGACGCGCTTCCGGCGCTCGTGGTCGAGCCCGAGCGGCTCGGCTCGGTCTTCGGCGAGGAACACGAGGACCGCACGCTCGTGCGTCTGTCGGAGGTCCCGCGAACGCTCATCGACGCGGTTCTCGTGACGGAGGACCGCGACTTCTACCGGCACTCCGGCGTGTCGATCAAGCGGACGTTCGGCGCTGTTCTCGCCACGCTTCGCGGGGGCACCGTCCAGGGCGGCTCGACGCTCACCCAGCAGCTCGTGAAGAACGTCTACCTGACCCCGGAGCGAACCCTGCGCCGGAAGGCGATCGAGGCGGTCATCTCGGTCCTCCTCGACGCCCGCTATTCGAAGGACGAGATTCTCGAGGCGTACCTGAACGAGATCTACCTCGGCCGCAGGGGATCGATCGCGATCAAGGGAGTCGGCGAAGCGGCGCGGTTCTACTTCGGAAAGCAGGTGTCCGACCTCGACCTGGCGGAGTCGGCGACGATCGCCGGGATGATCCCGGCCCCGAACGCGTACTCCCCCTTCCGCAGCCCGAAGCGGACGCGCGACCGCCGGAACCTCGTGCTCGCGCTCATGCACCAGCAGGGAAAGGTCGACCGGGCGAGCATGGAAGCGGCGACGGCTTCGCCTCTCGTCCCGCGCACCCGCCGCGTCTCGAACGTCATCGCGCCGCACTTCGTCGATTTCGTCAAGGGCGAGCTCACGGAGGTATACGGCGAAAAGATGCGGACGGAGGGTCTGCAGATCTACACCACCCTCGACGTCGACCTCCAGCAGGCGGGCCAGCGGGCGGTCACCCAGGGACTCGGGAGCCTGGAGCGGCGGTACCGGCGCCTGGCCGCCGTGGCCCGGCGGGCGCCGCTGCAGGGGGCGCTCATCCAGATCGAGCCGCAGACCGGCGCGGTGAAGGTGCTCGTCGGTGGCCGCGACTACCAGCGCTCGCAGTTCAACCGGGTGACGCAGGCACACCGGCAGCCCGGTTCCCTCTTCAAGCCGTTCGTGATGCTCGCCGCGTTCGCCCGCCGCGACCTCGCGCCGCCCGTGACTCCCGCCACCGTCCTCCACGATTCGCCCATCACGGTCGAGTGGGGCCGCCGCCGGGCCGCCGAGCGCTGGACGCCGCGCAACTACGACGGCCGTTTCCGAGGGCCGATGTCGGTGAGGCGGGCGCTCGAGCTCTCGATCAACGTTCCGACGGTGCGCGCCGCGCTCGCCGCCGACCTTTCGACGGTCCTCGCCGCGTCCCGCGCCGCGGGAATCACGTCGACGCTGCGGCCCTATCCCTCCGTCGCGCTCGGCGCGTTCGAGATCTCGCCGATGGAGATCGCTTCGGCGTACGCCGTCCTTGCGAACGGGGGAGTGCGCATCGAGCCGGGCGCGATCGTCGGCGTCCTGACCGCCGACGGCCGTATCCTCGACCGGAAGGAAACCCCCTTGAAGCAGGTCCTTCCCGCGGATGCGGTGTTTCTCGTCAACTCCCTCCTGCGCGGCGCCGTGGACCGGGGCACCGGCGGGGGCGCGCGAGCGGGCGGCGTGCAGGGCGTCCTCGCGGGCAAGACCGGCACGACGAACGACGGCCGCGACGCCTGGTTCGTCGGCTTCTCTCCACGCTTCCTCGCGGCGATCTGGGTCGGCTACGACGACAACCGGGGGCTGAACCTCTCCGGGTCGCAGGCGGCCGTCCCCATCTTTGCGGACTTCTCGCGGTCCCTTCCACCACACCTCTTCGCGGAGGGCTTTCCG
>DASRPJ010000155.1:0-11238 GCA_035646435.1 Thermoanaerobaculia bacterium
CTCAGGAAACCCCTTCGCGGAGTGGGAGCAGGCCGTGACGTCCGTCGGCTGGTCGACGGTCGCGCGTGCCACTTCGGAAGTCACCGGTTGGGACCTCGAGACGATCGGCGCGTGCGCGACCGCGATCGGCGACCTCGGTGAAGCGGTCGGGCTGCTCCTGACCGACGAGCCGCGGGAGCCGATGACGATCCTCGAGGTGGACGCGCGCCTCCGGGAGCTCTCCCGGGAGCGCAAGGCCGCGGGCAAGCAGGCGGCCGTCGTGGGCGTGCTCCGTCGCGCATCCCCCGTCGAAGGGAAGTACCTCTTGAAGACGCTCTCTGGCGGGCTCCGGATCGGCGCGGACGTCACGACCCTCGAGGAAGCCGTCGCGAGAGCGTTCGGCGCGGGTCGTGACGAGGTGGCGCGCGCCCACCGCGACAGCGGCGACATCGGCGAAACGGCCACCGCGGCGCGGGAGGGGCGGCTCGACGAGATCCGGTTCCGCCCCTTCCACCCGATCGGGTTCATGCTCGCCACCCCGATCGAGCAGGCGGAGGAGGTCGCGGCCGAGCTCCCCGACTTCGCCGTCGAGGACAAGTACGACGGCATTCGCGCGCACGCACACAAGGCGGAAGGGCGCGTGGCGCTCTACTCGCGCACGCTCGACGACGTGACCGCGCAGTTTCCGGAGGTCGCGGAGGCGCTCGGGAGAATCCCCGGATCGTTCCTCCTCGACGGCGAGATTCTCGCGTGGCGGGACGGCCGGCCCGTCTCCTTCTTCCGTCTCCAGCGGCGCCTGGGGAGGAAGGCGCCGTCGCGGGAGCTTCTCGAGGAGATCCCCGTCGCTTTCGTTGCCTACGACTGCCTCGCGCGGGAAGGGAACACCCTCTTCGAGAGTCCGTGGACCGACCGGCGCGCGGCGCTCGATTCGATCGCGGCGAGCGGAGACCTCCTGGTCTCGCCGGTGTTCCGGGCGGAGACTCCGGCGGACCTCGACCGTCTCTTCGACGAAGCCCGCGAGCGCGGCAACGAAGGGCTCATGTGCAAACGCGTCGACTCCCCCTATCAGGCGGGAAAGCGGGGTCGCGCCTGGCGGAAGTACAAGAAGGCGCTCGCGACTCTCGACGTCGTCGTCACCGCCGTGCAGCAGGGAAACGGCAAGAGGGCCGGGATGCTGTCGGACTACACCTTCGCCGTCCGCGACGGCGACCGGTTCGTGAACATCGGGAAGGCCTACTCCGGCCTGACGGACGAAGAGATCCGCCGCATGGGGAGCGAGTTCCAGAAGCTCACCGTCGCGAAGTACGGCCCGGTGCGCGCGGTCGAGCCGCGGGTCGTCATCGAGGTCTCGTTCGACTCGATCCAGAGGAGCGCCCGCCACAAGTCCGGCTTCGCGCTCCGGTTCCCGCGGATCGTGCGGCTCCGCCCCGACAAGAACCCGGAGGAGGCGGACACGCTCGAGACCGTCGCCGGGATCTACGAGCGGATCGCCGCCCGCTGAAACCGCAAAAAAGGCGGCCCCGACCAAGTGGTCGGGGCCGGGAAGGAAGGTATCGCGTGCTGACCCTGAAAACAGCGGTTGCCGGGGCGGTATTTCCGCACCTAAAGGCTCTACCGAAACGAGTTAGCTCGGCGGGCTAGCGGACGATCTCGAAACGGGCGGGGGGCAGCGTCTCGTCGGGGACGAGCTCGACCTCGACCGAGTGCTCCCTCTCGAAGTCGGCAAAAAGATCGGGCTCCTCCTCCGCGAGGAACCGCGCGAGGGCGGGGCGAACGCGAACGCGCACGGTCTCGCCGGAGACGAAGACGAGCGTGGGCGAGAAGAGCGCGCGCCGGAGCTCGAGCGCGACCGAGAGGTCCGTCTTCACCCGGCCGCTCCCGCCGCAATCCGGGCAAGAGCGGGTCAGGAGCTTCTCCAGGTTGCCACGGGAGCGTTGCCGGGTGATCTCGATCAGGCCGAACTCCGACACCGGCAGCATCCGGAACCGCGCGCGGTCCTTCGCCAGCTCCGCTTCGAACCGCTCGAAGACTTCCTGCCGGTGGCCGGCGTCGAGCATGTCGATGAAGTCGACGACGAGAAGGCCTCCCAGGTCTCTCAGGCGGATCTGCCGCGCGACCTCCGGGATCGCTTCGAGGTTCGTCGCGTAAACGGTTTCCTCGAGGTCCTCCTTGCCGACGTACTTTCCGGTGTTGATGTCGATGGCGACGAGCGCTTCGGTCTGGTGGATCACGATCGAGCTGCCCGACGGAAGGACGACGCGGCTCTTCAACGCGTTCTCGATCTGGGCTTCCACGCCGAACGCTTCGAAGAGCGGCTCCGGGCTGCGGTGGAGCTCCAGCCGGTAGGCGAGCGGAGGCGCGACCGCAGCGAGAAACTCCGCGAGCCGCGCGTGCGTGGCCTCGTCGTCGACCCGGATCGCTTCGAAGTCGGTCGTCACCAGGTCGCGGACCGCGCGCTGTGCGAGGTCGAGCTCTCGATGCAACAGAGCCGGGGCCGAGGAGTTCTCCGCCTTCCTCTCGATGCGCGCCGCGAGGTCGAGCAGGTAGCGGTGCTCCGTCGCGAACTCGGCGGGCGACGAGCCGTGAGCCGCCGTGCGGGCGATGAAACCGCCGTCGCCGGGGAAAGCCTCGAGAATCTGCCGCAGTCGCTCCCGCTCCGATTCGTCGGTGATGCGCCGGGAGATCCCGACCTCCCGAACGCCCGGAAGGTAGACGAGAGTGCGTCCCGGCAGCGACAGGTTCGCCGCCACGCGCGGGCCCTTTCCCGCGAGCGGATCCTTCGTGACCTGGACGACGATCTCCTGCCCCTCCTTCAGGAGGTCGTCGATGCGCGGGCGGTCCGCGCGAAGCTCGCTCTCGGCGTCCGGGCCGGTGTCCTCCGGATCGAAATCCGCGGCGCGCGGCAGAACGTCCTCGACGTAGAGAAACGCGTCCCTCTCGAGGCCGATCGAGACGAACGCCGCCTGCATCCCGGGCAGCACGCGATGAACGCGCCCGAGATAGACGTTGCCGACGAGCCCCTGTCGCTGCTTTCGTTCGTGCAGAACCTCCACGGTCCGTCCGTCCTCGAGCAAAGCGACCCGCGTCTCGGGCGGGGTCGCGTTGATGAGGAGGTCTTTCCTCACGCGTTCGCGAACCGACGGTACTCGACCGCGAGGATCAGCCCGATGCCGAGAAACGCCGTCGCGACGGACGACCCGCCGTAGGAGACGAGTGGCAGAGGGATGCCCGTCGTCGGGAGGAGGCCGATCATCATCGCGGCATTCACGACGACGGAAAAGAACAGCATCGAGGACACCCCGAGTATCAGAAACACTCCTCCCCGGTCGCGCGCGACGCGAGCGAGGGCGAGCGCGCGCAGGAGAAGACTCGCGAAGAGGGCGAGCACGAGGCACACGCCGAGAAACCCCCACTCCTCCGCGATCACCGCCAGGATGAAATCGGTGTGCTGAACCGGCAGGAACCGGAGCTGGCTCTGGGTGCCCGACCGGAATCCCTTCCCCGAGAAACCGCCCGAGCCGACGGCGATCTTCGACTGCCGCACCTGGTAGCCCGAGCCGAGCACGTCCGTCTCCGGATTCAGGAACGTCCCGATGCGCTCCTTCTGGTAGTCGGCGAGAACGAACCACGCGATCCCCGCGAGCAGAGCGACGCCGATGACGATCGCCACCCACGCGCGCGCCGGCAGGCCGCCGAAGAAAAGAGCGACGCCGAGCAGGGGGAGGAACGTCGCGGCGAGACCCGCATCGGGCTGCAGGAATACGAGAAGAAACGGGATGGCGACGATCGTCCCGACCTTCGCGACCGTCGCGGCCTTCATCTTCGCGTCGTCTTCGTTCTCGAAGAGATAAGCGAGCAGGAGCGCGGTCGCCACCTTGGCGAGCTCCGCCGGCTGGAACTGAAAACCCCCGATCCGGATCCAGGATTTGACGTTCGCGATCGTCTCTCCGAAGAAGAGGAGATAGACGAGCGGCACGAGGGTCACGCAGTAGATGACGAAGGAGAACTTGAGCAGCACCCGGTAGTCGAAGAGAACCGCGGCGAGCATCGCGCCGAGTCCGACGAGGACCCACACCGCCTGCCGGGTCGCGAGGCCGTCGAAGCGCCCCCCCTGGGTCGTCGAGGAGACGAAGAGGATCCCGAGGACCGAGAGCGTGAGCGCGCAGCCGAGAACGACGAGGTCGAGGCGCCGCGGGACCGGAAGGACGCGCCCGATCACGGGGAAACCTCGCCCGCCGGACGGGCCGCGGCGGCGGATCGGTCCGCTGCCTGGACGAAACCGGGCTCGCCCGCGCGGAGCTTGATCGGCAGGCCGAAGTATTTCGCGAGCAGGAGCCGCGCGATCGGCGCCGCGGCGCTCGAGCCGTGCCCGCCGTGCTCGACGAAAACGACGACGACGATCTTCGGGTCGTCCATCGGCGCGAACGCGGCGAACCACGCGTGGTCCTCGAGGCGGCGTCGGTCGACCCCCGCGCGCGGCACCGCATTGCGGCCCGCGACCTGCACCGTGCCGGTCTTGCCGGCGGCGGCCAGCCCGGGGACGCGCGAACCGAAGGCGGTCCCTCCCGGCTCGTTTAGAACCGCCCACATCCCGCTCTTTACGATCGCGAGCCGTTTCGGATCGAGCTCGAGGGACTTCTTTGGCTGCGCTTCGTAGCGAAGGCGGGTGCCCGTGCGCGGATCCTGCGACGCGAAGAAGAGGTGCGGCGTCGGCAGCCGTCCGCCCTCGATGAGACCGGCGAGCGCGCGAGCCACCTGGAGGGGCGTCACGAGCACGGGCCCCTGCCCGATCGCGACCGAGATCGTCTCGCTCGGATACCAGCGGGCGCGGCGTTTCGTCCGAGCCCACTCCTCCGAGGGGACGAGCCCCGGCTTCTCGTGGGCGAGGTCGAGACCGGTCGGTTCACCGAAGCCGAAAGCGCGGGCGATCCGCGCGATGCCGTCGACTCCGAGTCGGCGACCGAGAGCGTAGAAGTAGACGTCGCAGGACACCTTGATCGCGTCGCGCAGGTTCACCGAGCCGTGGCCCCCGCGCCGATGGCATCGGAACGCCCGCCCGTAGTAGACGGCTTGCCCGGGGCAGTACACGGTCGCGTTCGGATCGACCTCGCCGCTCGCGAGGGCACCGTACGCGAGGAAGACCTTGAAGACGGACCCGGGCGAGTACGTGTTCTGGATCGCGCGGTTCTGCAGAGGATGGTTCGGGTCGGACATGAGCCCCGACCACTCGCCGGCGGTGACGCGGCGCGTGAACCAGTTCGGATCGTAGGACGGCGACGAGACGAGCGCGAGGATCTCGCCGGTCTTCGGGTCGAGCGCGACCGCGGAACCCACCTGCTCGGCGAAGCACTCCTCGGCGAGCTCCTGCAGCTCCCGATGCACGGTCAGGAACAGGTTCTGTCCGGGGCGGGACTCGAGCCGGCTCTCCTCGCGGATCTCGCGGGCGTTGGAGTCCACGACCACGCGCCGTTCCCCGTTCGTGCCGCCGAGGAGCTTCTCGTACGTCCTCTCGATCCCCTTCTGACCGATCCAGTCGCCGAGCCGGTAGGCGTTCTTCGACTCGCGTATCTGAACGGGAGTCGCTTCCGCGAGGTATCCGAGAACGTGCGCCGCCGATCCGCCCCGCTTGTACAGTCGGCGCTGCGAAACCCCGATCGCGAACTCCGGATGCTCCGGCGCCCGCGCCTGAACGGCCGCCACCTCTTCGAGCGTCAGGTTCTCGGCGATCGGGATCGGAACGAACTCGGCGTAGCGGCGGCCGCGTTCGATCCTCGCGCGGACCTGCTCCGCCGGGATTCCGAGGAGTCGGATGACGAAGTCGGTCGAGCGGGCGAGGTCCTTCGCTTCCCGGCGATACAGGAGAAGCGAGTATGCCGGCTCGTTCTCGACCAGAACCGACCCGTCGCGATCGAGAACGTAGCCACGCGGCGCGGTCAGCTTCACCGACCGGATGCGGTTGTTCTCCGAGAGCCCGAAGTAGTGGTCGCCGCGAACGATCTGGACGTACCAGTATGCGGACGCGAGCACCGCGAACACCGCCCCGACGACGATCCGGGCGACGTCGATGCGGGACGTGAGCTCCCGCCGGTTCTCCCGGACCCTCAGCATCGCGGCTCCTCCCTCTCCCCTCCGTTCTGCCTCTCCCCTCCGGGGAGAGGGCCGGGGTGAGGGGCTCTCGGTGCCGGAAGGAAGCTCACCGCAACCTCCGCAGCCGCCGCCGCTCCCGCCACTCGCGCCACGGAAAGCTCCAGGCCGCCTCGAGGGCGCCGGTGGTCGTCCCCGTCGCGACCGCCCCCCAGAGCGCCTCCGGAGTGCCCAGCACGACGGGAGATCCGAGCAGCAGGGAGCGGAGCACGGCGACGATCGCGTCGTTGGCGAGCGAGCACAGCGCGATCACGCCCCCGACGGCGAGCGCGCCGCCGAAAATCACCCGGACGGACACGAAGGCGAGGACGTATCCGATCGCCGCTTTCGCGAAGGCGTTCAACCCCAGCAGGGCCTCGGTCAGGGCGTCCTCGATCAGTCCGCCGACCGTCCCCGCGATCACGGTCCGGCCGAACCCGCCCGCCCGGGCGACGATCGCGGTAGCGACCAGCAGCCAGTCGACCGGCCACAGGGCGCGGTACGGAGAACCCCCGAAAAAGAACTCGAGAGCCGTCGCCCCCGCCAGGAGCAGGGCGATCCGCCCGAAGCTCACCGGTCGACACTCGCCCCTTCCGACGGCTCGCGCTGCGGAAAAGGCGCGAGCACCAGCACGTCGGTGAGACGCGAAAAGGACGCGGCGGGCGCGAGTCGGATCTCGAGGAAAAGATTGCCGCCGCGGGACACCGACTGGACGCGTCCGATCGGAATGCCGCGCGGATAGATGCCGTCGACGCCCGCGGTCTCCACGAGATCCCCCGTCCTCACACGCGACGTCGTCGCGATGTGATTCAGGCGCAGCGATCCGCGACCGTCGCCCCGCACGATCCCGAGCTCGCCCGTTCGAACGAGCCGGGCCCCCGCGGCGGCCGAGGCGTCGAGAAGGAGCTGGGCCCGCGAGAGGGTGCGCCCCGCGGTCACGACGCGTCCCACGAGACCTTCGGGAACGGCGAGCGGCGAGCCCTCGCCGACGCCGGCGGCCGACCCGATGCCCACGAGCGCGCTCTGAACGCCCGCGCGCCGCTCGAGGAGCAGAACGGGTGCGCTCCCCACGACGACCGGCAGGAAAGGAGCCGCGGCGCGCATCTTGAGATCGGTCCGCATCTGCTGCACTTCCGCGCGGAGCCGGAAGAGCTCCGTGTCGCGCTTCACCAGGTCGGCGCGAAGGCGCACGTTCTCGGCCCGCGCGTTGAACGTGTCGGCGACGGACGACGAGCTCCCCGAGATCGTTCGGGAGAACCCGGCGACGGCGCGTGCGACGGGCGCGGCGGTGGTCAGCAGCCAGGACTGGAGAACCGAACCGCGGTTTCCGCGCGCGGGGGCCTGCGCGGAGAGCGCGAGCACGCACAGGACGAGTACGGAGGCGAGAAGCACGCCCCCGCGACGGGGACGGCTCGTGACTTCGGCGCGGGCGCTGGGAAACCTCATGGAACGGCTAGGTAATCGAGATCTTCCTCAAAAGATTCATGTCGGTGAGCATTGCCCCCGTGCCGAGCGCGACCGACGCCAGGGGATCCTCGGCGTAGGAGATCGGCAGCCCCGTCTCTTCGCGCAGTCGCTTGTCGAGGTTGCGAAGGAGCGAGCCGCCGCCCGTGATGATGATCCCCTCGTCCATGATGTCCGCCGAAAGCTCGGGCGGCGTGCGTTCGAGCGCGACCCGCACCGTCTCGACGATCGCGGCGACGACCTCCGCGAGGGCCTCCCGGACCTCCTCGTCGGTCAGGACGAGCGTCTTCGGGACGCCCTCCACGAGGTCGCGCCCCTTCACCTCCATCGTCAGCGGCTCGTCGAGCGGATACGCGGAGCCGATCTCGATCTTGACCTGCTCCGCCGTCCGCTCTCCGATCAGGAGGTTGTACTTGCGCTTGACGTACTGGATGATCGCCTCGTCCATCTCGTTCGAGGCGATCCGGACGGAACGGCTGTAGACGATTCCGGCGAGCGAGATGACGGCGACGTCGGTCGTGCCGCCGCCGATGTCCACGATCATGTTTCCGGCCGGCTCGGTGATCGGCAGGCCGGCGCCGATCGCCGCCGCCATTGCCTGCTCGATGATGAAAACCTCCGAAGCGCCCGCGCGGAGGGCGGAGTCCTGCACCGCGCGCTTCTCGACCTGGGTGATCCCGGACGGCACCGAGATCACGATGCGCGGTCGGACGAAGAGCGACCGCCCGTGGGCCTTCTTGATGAAGTGGTCGAGCATCTTCTCGGTGACCTCGAAGTCCGCGATGACGCCGTCTTTCATCGGACGGATCGCGACGATGTTCCCGGGCGTCCGGCCGAGCATCTCCTTCGCCTCGCTCCCGACCGCCTCGACCCGGTTCGTGTGGGTGTTGACCGCGACGATCGAAGGCTCGCGGACGATGATGCCTTTCCCGCGCGCGAACACGAGCGTATTGGCCGTGCCGAGATCGACGGCGAGGTCGTTCGAGAAGAGCGAAAAGACGGATCTCCAGGCCAATCGAGCCTCCTGCGGGACAGATTCCGGTTCAGACCAACTCTGTCCCTGTCGTCTCCATCATCCTCTGAACCGGGCTTTCCCGCGGCTCACAGCGTTTCCACGAATACCCGCATCCGGCGGATGGTCTCGTTGCCGGCGGCGTCGACGGACTTGATCACGAGGAGCGCGTACCCGTCGCGCTCGATCGTGACCGTCTTTTTGAACGTCCCGTCGTTCCCGACGTCGGCCGGCTCCGTGTTGACGGTGACGACCGCTCCCCGCTCCGTCTTCCCGAAGATGAGGAAGAGGTTGCCCATCTGCTGCGGGGGCAGCACGGAGAGCTCGGGGGGTGTCGTGTCTCCGCTCCCCGCCCGCACCGGCTCGGAGGCGAGGCGGAACCGGCGCACGCCGCTCCAGTCGGAGGACACCCCGGCCCGGGTGATGGCGGCGAGCCTCCAGAAATACGATCCCTCCCGGGACACCTTGATCCGAGCGGAAAGGCCGGTGCGGTCGTCGAGGTCCACTTCGTTCGCGTCGGGCACGAAGAGGCGGGAGCGGGAGATCTGAATGCGGTACCGCGCCGCCTCGGGGACGCGAGACCACTTGAGCTCGACCTCCTCGTCGCTGCCGACGTGGAACGTCCGGTTGTCCGCCGGCAGGAGCGGCATCGGCGACTCGGGCAGCCGGATGCGCGGCGAGACCGCTCCCGTTCGCGCCGACGCGATCACCCTCTCGCGCCCTTCGAGGACGACGGTGTTCAGGCCGGTCGAAACGGTGGCCTTCCCGCGGTAAGTGGTCACTTCGGTCTTCTCGCCCTGCGCGACGTCCACGGAAACTCGCGAGTCGCGCTCGACGGCGGCGGTTGCATCGTCGGTGGCGATCGTCGACGGCGAACCGGACGTGTACACGTTGACGGCGCCGGAAACGACCTTCACCTCGCTGCCGCTGCCCTCCGCGGCGGTGGGCCGGCGAACCTCGAAGAGAGAGCCGGGGCGGATCGTGAAGAGCGTGCCGTCGGTGAACATGATCTCGCCCGAGCCGTTCCTTCCGGTCTTGATGAAGTCGCCGTCGAAGAGCGGTTGCCGCTGGCGCGCCGTCTCGAAGGTCGATCGACCGGCCCGCTGCAAGGTCACGTCGCCCTCGACGAAGATGAACGAGGCGTCGCCGTTCTCGTCGGCGCCGAAGCCGCCGATCACGCGACGCGAGTAGGACTGCGACTCGACCGCCAGCCGGCGGGCGTCCTCGAAGCTGCTCTTCTTCATCGCGTCCTGAGCCTCCCTGAGGAGGCTCGTCGCGCGGGCGACGTTCGATCCGGGCCGCGACGTTCCGGCGGCGCGGTTTGCCTTGTTCAGGAGGTCGGCCGCGGTCGTGATCTCGGTGCGAGCGCGCTCTTCCGCGGAGGGGTTCGACGTCAGGTACTGGCGGTAGCCGACGATGCTGGCCGCCGCCACGACGACCACGAGGGCGCCCCAGGTCGCGATTTTCCGGATGGGGATGATGAACCAGTCGAGGTCCGCTCCCACGGGCCGGCCGAGCTTCCGTCTCCGCATAACTTTCGTGATTGGCGAGGTTTACCCTGTCTTCTTATAGCACAATCGCCGTGTTTCACCGCTCCCGGGCCGCCCGCGGCTGCTGCTATAGTCGCCCGTTCGCAAAAAGGAGCCCTTTCCATGCTGAAGACCATGCGCGCGAGCTTCCACCAGCTCAAGTGGACGCTCTTCGTCGTGATCATCGTATTCGTTCTCGGTTTCGTCTTCTTCTCCGGCTCGAACATGGGCGGGGACATGGAGAACCAGGTCATGGTCCGCATGGGCTCGGACCAGATCTCCGCGGCCGAGTTCGACCGCATGTACCAGAACCAGATCCAGCGCTATCGCGAGATGTACAAGGGCAGCTTCACGCCCGAGCTCGCCCGGGCTCTCGATCTCCCGCGGCAGGTCTTGGACGGGATGATCGACCGGAAGCTCCGCATCGAGTCCGCCCGGCGCCTGAAGCTCGCGGTATCCGACGACGAGCTCGCCCGCGAGATCGCCGCGCTCCCCTTCTTCCAGGAGAACGGGCAGTTCATCGGCGCGGATAAGTACAACGAGCGGCTGAGGCTCGCCGGAATGCTGCCGGAGACCTTCGAGGAGGGACTGCGCGAAGACCTGCTCGTCCGGAAGTACGAGACCCTCGTGAAGGCGAGCGTCGCCATTCCGGAGGCGGACGTCCGCCGGCAGTTCTCGGCTCAGAACGACAAGGCGACGATCGAGTACATCCTCGTCCCGGCGAGCCGTCTGGAGAGCTCGGTCGAGCCCTCGGAAGCCGACTTGAAGGCGTACTACGACAAGAACCGGGAGCGTTACCGCGCCCCGGAGCAGCGCCGCGCCAACTACCTCCTCGTGGACAAGCTCAAGGTCCGGGCGAGAGTGCCCGTGACCGACGCCGAGGTCCGCGCGGAGTACGAGGCGAAGAAGGCGACGTTCGCAGTGCCCGAGCTCCTCACGGTGTCCCACATCCTGATCGCCGTGGACCCGAGCACCGGCGCGGACGCCGACACGAAGGCGAGGGCGAAGGCCGAAGCGTTGATCGCGCGACTGTCGGCCGGCGAGGATTTCGCCAAGCTCGCCCGCGAGAACACCGACGACCCGAGCGGCAAGGAAAACGGGGGGCAGCTCCCGCCGTTCGGGCGCGGTCAG
>DASRPJ010000156.1:0-2114 GCA_035646435.1 Thermoanaerobaculia bacterium
CTCCTCGACTACGCGCGCGAGCGGCCGCTCAAGACCGAGCGGGTGGATCTGGGCGAGCTGACCCGGGAGACGGCCGACGTCGCGCGGCTCCATCCGAGCGTCGGGCCGGGCAAGACGGTGACGGTCGAGACGCCGGGCGAGACGGTCTGGGTTCAGGTGGACTTCGAGCAGACGAAGCAGGTGCTCCTGAATCTCCTGATCAACGCGCTCGAGGCGATCGAAGGGGCCGGGACCGTCACGGCCCGGGTCCCGTCGCCGGCGGAAACGGCCGGCAGCCGGAGCCGCAGGCGGCAGGGCTTCGCGATGGTCGAAGTGCGTGACACCGGATCGGGCATCCGCGCGGAGGATCTCCGCCTCGTGTTCGAGCCGTTCTTCTCCACGAAGCTGGGCGGGACCGGCTTGGGTCTCGCGATCGCGAACCGGATCGTGGAGCGCCACGGAGGAACCGTGGAAATCGAGAGCCGGGTCGGCGCGGGCACCACGCTGCGTCTCTGGCTACCCCAAGCGGAGCGGCCGGCGGGCGTCGCGGCGCACGCCGCCTAACGAACCCTTAGAGCGAAGGAAGGTATTGTGGCCGGCGAGAAGATCCTCATCGTAGACGACGAAGAGAGCATGGTCCAATTCCTCTCGATCCTCCTCTCCAAGGAAGGGTACGACGTCCACGTGGCTCGCTCGGGCAAGGACGCCCTCGAAAAGGCGGACGAAGAGAACTTTGACGTGGTGGTCACCGACATCAAGATGCCGGGGGAGATCGACGGCCTCGGCGTCCTGTCGGGCGTGAAGAAGATCGATCCCTCGGTACCCGTGGTCATCCGCACGGCCTTCGCGTCGCAGAAGTCCGCGATCGAAGCGCTGAACCGGGGCGCGTTCCAGTACATCGAGAAGAGCGCGAAGAACGACGAGATCCGTCTCGCGATCAAGAACGCGCTGGCAATGCGGCGCGTCCAGTCCGAGAACCTCCACCTGAAGCGCCAGCTCAAGCGCACCGACGACGCGAAGGAGATCATCGGGCACAGCGAGCCGATCCAGCGTGTCCTGAAGCTGGTCGAGAAGGTGGCCGACTCCGATTCCACGATCCTCATCGTCGGCGAGAGCGGAACGGGAAAGGAGCTGATCGCGAAGAAGCTCCATTACCTCAGCCGCCGCGCCGACAGCCCCTTCGTCTCCATCAACTGCGGCGCCCTCCCCAAGGACCTGCTCGAGTTGAACCTGTTCGGACACGTGAAGGGCTCGTTCACGAGCGCGGTCCGCGACCAGGAAGGGCTTCTGTCGGTCGCGGAGGGAGGCTCCTTCTTCCTCGACGAGGTGGGGGAGACGCTTCCCGCCACCCAGGTGAAGCTGCTGCGCGCGCTTCAGGAGAGGGAAATCATTCCCGTCGGCGGCACCAAGCCGAAGAAGATCAACGTCCGGCTGATCGCCGCGACCAACGCGGACCTCGAGCGGGCCGTCGCCGAGAACCGGTTCCGCGCCGACCTCTACTTCCGCCTGAACGTCATCCAGATCCGACTGCCGGCGCTGCGCGAGCGGAAGGAGGACATCGAGGAGATGGCCGAGCACTTCCTGCGCAAGCTGACGGCCGGGAAGGACCAGAAAACCCTGAGCCGGGAGGCGCGGGACGCGCTGCTCAACTACGACTGGCCGGGGAACGTGCGCGAGCTGGAGAACGTCATCGAGCGCGCGGTCATCCTGAGCGACGACGGGGTCCTGACGCCGGGAGACCTGCCCGAGCGCGTGCTCCAGGGCGCGAAAGGCCGCGGCAGCCTCGTCATCGACAACCCGACGCTCACGCTGGACGAGCTGGAGCGGGAGTACATCCTCAAGGTCTTGAACTATACCGGCGGCCAGAAGAAACGTGCGTCCGAGATCCTCGGCATCAACCCGTCGACGCTCTATCGGAAGCTGCTCTCGTACGGTCTCCTCTCCGAGAAGGAATCCGCCGAAGTCCGCGACGCGATGTGAACCGAACGGTTCAAACGCGACGGGCATCATGCATTTTGTGGGAAGCATGCGCGGGCGCATGCAGAACGCTTGACCCGCATGCCGCGTGAGCGGGTGGCCGGATCCGACCGGAGCGCAAATCGGAGCGGCCGCATCCGGTTAGACCCGCTCACGGG
>DASRPJ010000157.1:0-2434 GCA_035646435.1 Thermoanaerobaculia bacterium
AAGGAGTGGTCCGCGAGAATCCGACGCAGTGGTTCAACTTTTACAGCTATTGGGGTCAGGCCTGAATCCCTGAATTCGAGTCAGGCGGAATTCAGCTATGGCACCCGACGCAGTTATTCAGGCCTGACCCCCGCGTAAAGATCAATTACCCGGCTGATCGCCCGGCGGCACACGGCGCAGAACGGGACGTCGTTGCGGGTGAACATCACGCAGTCGACCTGGGGGCGGTAGTAGCCCTTCGCTTCGTACATTGCTCCCTCGAAGGCGCCGACCTTCCCCGCGTACTTCTCCGCCGCGAGCATCTTCGACTCGCTCTTCTTCTGTTCCGTAAAGAGCGCGTCCATCTCGTCCTCGGAGCGATTTTCGGCGCGGATCTGCCGGCGTTTCTTCTGGGTCTCGCGCGACCGGGCCTCGAACGCCTCCTTGTTCCACGGCGTCGGGATCGGCGTGCCGGCAGAGACGAGGTCCTTCCACTTCAGGTTCTTCGGGTCGAGCAGCGCCGTCGCGTTCGGCTCCCACGGCTCGACGCGCGACGCGGCCGGCTCGTACGCGGTGTCGGACGTGTAGTACTCGTCCGCGAGTCCGGCGAAGTGATGCCCGAACTCGTGCACGAACACGTACGGCGACCAGAGGCTGTCTGCGGCGACGGTGCCGTAGAGCCCGAATATCCCGCCACCGCCGTACGTGCGCGTGTTCGTCAGGATCTCGACGAAGTCGTAGGGCGCGAACGCGGCGACGTCCCGGAAGAGCCGGTTCTCGAACGTCAGGACGTATCGTTCCGAGCCGAACGCGTCATAGGTCGCGCCCACGCGGGAGCGGCGGTGAACGCCGGTGGATGGCCTGGAAATCCCGGACTCCTCCGACGGCGGACAGAGACCCCACACGTTGAAGTCCGACCGTCGCTCCTTGAACGGCGAGAACGAGAACAGGATGTCCGCGAGGCGGCGCGCGTCCTTCTCGAACTTCGGCCGCTCGGCGGCGGTGTAGCCGTCGCCCACGATCAGGAAGTCCACCTTGGCCGACGGATCGCCGGACTTCTGGATCTCGAGGAGCGGCCCGGGCGGGGATGGCTTCGAGCGGTCGACGAACATGTTCGCGGGGTCGACGAGGAGCGACCAGGCCTCGCGGAACGCGTTGTTCGCGTCGCGCTTCTTCAGGACGACCTGGACCGGTCCTTCGGGAGCCGGGAACCTCAACGACTCGTGAAACGTGCGATTGAGCGACTTGGCCTCGCCGGTCGTCTCCCACTCGCCGTAGATCGACGCGAAGCCCCGCGAGTAGATCGTCCGGTTCGACTTCCGGTCGATCACCTCGAAAAAGTACTTCCCGAGGTTCGTATCGTCGATCGCGCGCCCGCCCGGCCAGGGAAGCGGCTCGAGGACGACACGGTCGAGACTGAACCGCTCCTCGCTCGCGTTGCCCGTGTGGTAATAGTCGACGCGCATCGTGAGCGGCGGAGCCGCCGCGGCGGGCTGCGACACACTGAAGGAGGCCGCGAGCATCGCGGCCGGGACGAAGAAGCGACTCAGCCTCATTGTGCGGATATCCTACGTCGACACTCTGGGAGGGAAGTGATGCTCCACGAAAACATCCTCGGAACCATCGGCAACACACCCGTCGTGCGGATCAACCGGATGGCCCCGTCGAACGTCACGATGTACGTGAAGTGCGAGGCCTTCAATCCGCTCTCGTCCGTGAAGGACCGGCTCGCGATCGGCATCATCGAAGACGCCGAGCGCCGCGGCACCCTGAAGCCGGGCCAGACCGTCGTCGAAGCGACGTCCGGCAACACCGGAATCGCGCTCGCCATGGTTTGCGCCGTCAAAGGGTATCCGTTCGTAGCGGTGATGGCGGACTCGTTCTCGATCGAACGCCGCAAGCTCATGCGGATCCTCGGAGCCAAGGTGATCCTGACTCCAGCCGCCGAGCGAGCGACCGGGATGGTGAAGAAGACCGAAGAGCTCGCCGCGAAACACGGCTGGTTCATCGCCCGCCAGTTCGAGAACCCCGCGAACCCGGAGTACCACCGCAACACGACCGGGCCCGAGATCCTCCGCGACTTCGCGGGAAAGCGGCTCGACTACTGGGTCACCGGTTACGGAACGGGCGGAACGCTGACCGGCGCCGGGGAAATGCTGAAGAAGGCGCGGCCGGACATCAAGATCGTCGTCACGGAGCCGGAGGGAGCCGCGCTGCTGGGCGGCGGCGAGTGGCATCCCCACAAGATCCAGGGGTGGACGCCGGACTTCATCCCGCAGGTCCTCGACCGCGACGTATACGACGAGGTGATCACCGTGACCGATGTCGAGGCCCGCGACACCGCGCGCGATCTGGCCTCGAAGGAGGGGATCCTCTGCGGGATCTCTTCCGGCGGCACTTTCGCGGGAGCCCGGAAGGTCGCGGAGAAGGCGCCGAAGGGATCGGTGATCCTCGC
>DASRPJ010000158.1:0-4790 GCA_035646435.1 Thermoanaerobaculia bacterium
GATCTACGGCCGTGACGTGCTCGCGGTCATGCCGACCGGCTCGGGCAAGTCGATCGGCTATCAGCTTCCCGCGCTCCTCCTGCCCGGCACGACGCTCGTCGTCTCTCCGCTGATCGCGCTCATGAAGGACCAGGTGGACGAGCTCAATCGCCGCGGCATCGCTGCCGCCGCGATTCACTCCCTGATGCCGCCTGGCGAGCGGCAGCAGGTGATCGACGCCGCCCGGGATGGGCGATGCCGCCTCCTCTATGTTTCTCCCGAGCGCTTCGCCAACGAGCGGTTCGCGGCGGCCCTCGCGGCAGTGCCGCTCTCGCGCTTCGCCGTGGACGAGGCGCACTGCGTCTCGGAGTGGGGCCATGACTTCCGCCCGGACTACCGCCGCCTTGCCGAGGCGGCCGCCCGCTGCGTCCGTGCCGACGGCTCAGCGGGCCGGCCGCCGATCCTCGCGTTCACCGCGACGGCGACGCCCGAAGTGCGGGACGACATCGTCGATCTGCTCGCGCTCGAGAACCCGGAGGTCTTCGTCGCCGGGTTCGATCGGCCGAATCTCTTTCTCGACGTCCGGCGCGTCTCGGGCGGTCTCGAGAAGCAGGCGATCCTGGCGGAGCTCGTCGGGAGCCGCCGCGGCCTCGTTTACACGGCGACCCGCAAGAGCTCGGAACGCGCGGCCCGGGCTCTCCGATCCGCCGGCCTTTCGGCCGAGGCGTACCACGCCGGCCTGGCCGATGCCGAGCGGACGCGCGTGCAGAACGCCTTCGCCGCCGGCACGACGCGCATCGTTTGCGCGACCAACGCGTTCGGCATGGGCATCGACCGGCCGGACGTCGAAGTGGTCGTCCATTACGAGCTGCCCGGGTCGCTCGAGGCCTACTACCAGGAGATCGGGCGCGGCGGCCGCGACGGGCGTCCCGCCGACGCCGTCCTCCTCTGGAACTACGTGGACGTCCGGACCCGCGAGTTCCTGATCGAGCGCGAGGACGAGGACGACGATCCGCGCCGGCCGAAGGGACCGGTGGACCCGGTCCAGCGCGAGCGGCGCCGTGAGCTCGAGCGGAAGAAGCTGCGCCGCATGATCGCCTACGCGGATTCGACCGGCTGTCACCGCGCGACGCTGCTCGGTTACTTCGGCGAGAAGGACGTGCCGCCGCGCTGCGGCGCGTGCGGCAACTGCGGTCGCCGGCGCGCGCTCGACTCCGATCAACTGCTGCTCCTGCGCAAGATCCTGTCGGGCGTCGCTCGCGGGGGCGAGCGGTGGGGAAAGCGCCGGATCGCGGCGATGTTGACGGGAAAGCTCGAGGGCCTGCCGGAGAGACTGACCGGCCTTTCGACGACGGGTCTCCTCGAAGTCGAAAGTCCCCGCGTCGTCGAGGAATGGATCGACGCCGCCGTTGGAGCGGGGTTTCTGGCGGCAACCGATGACTCGTACCGGACGCTCGCGTTGACCCGAATGGGCCGGGAAGTCATGGCGGGCCGCGTCGCGCGGGTCGAGATGACGCTGCGCGAGCCCGCGCGCGAGCGTCCTACCGGAAGAAAGAGAAAGGGCAAGTCATCCGACGCGGCCGTGAGCGCCGGGAACGTCTCCGACCCCGTTGCGGCCGATCCGGCTCTCCTCGGCGCGCTGCGAGACTGGCGGCGCGAAGAGAGCGCGCGTCGCGGAGTGCCCGCTTACGTCGTACTCCACGACCGAACGCTCGAGGCGCTCGCGGCCGAGCGGCCGGCGAGCCTGGACGCCCTTTCCGAGATCCCGGGCATCGGTCCCGCGAAGCTTGCCGCGTACGGCCCCGTGCTCCTCTCTCTGCTGGCGCCGGCCTGACGGCTAATGTTGGACCTCACAACCACCGATCGATTCGCTCGAAGATCAGCCGCCCTTCTTCGTATTCGGTGTGCGCCATCAGCGGAGTGGTGGCGTCAAGATCCTCGACGTTCTCCACCGGTAACGGAGGCAGCTTGCGGGCGGGGTCATCGAAGAGATTGAGCGGCCCGCTGATCACGTCGTTCCCGGAGAAGACGTTGACCCACTCGAGATTCGTTCGCGCGAGAGCGCTCTGGATGAGCGGCTGAACGCTGGAAGCCAGCATTTCCCGGAGATCGGCGACCTTGTCGCTCAGAGTGCTGAAGACGTACGCAACCTTGTCGAGTGGTGATCCCGAGGTGACGAGGAGAGTCGTTCGTTTGAGAACCTCCAGTTTCCGGTCCGGAAAGAGCTCCTCTTCCACCAGCAGAGAGTTGAGCGCGTCGTATGCGATCACCGATCCCAGAGAGTGACCGACGAAAGCAACTTTTCGATAGAGGGGTTCTTCGCTTCTCCCCTTCTTCAGCGTGTACATGGTCCGGCCCACCGAAATGGCGACCTCCTGGATCTTCCGTCTCAATTCGAAGAACCGATCCAGCTTGTGCGAGCTCACGTAAGCCGCGGTGTCGCCGACGAAGCTCACCAGGAAGTGGCGGACGAGGTATCCGAACAGCAGTGCGATCCCCCACTGAGCAATGATCGCCCCCGTTCCGATTCGCACGTTCTGGGTCAGTGACAGCGCCTTGACGAACTGAAAGACGGGTGTCACGAGGTGATAGACGATCAGAGGGAGCGACAGGACCGACAGGATGGCGGTGGTCACGTTGAGCGACCGGATCAGTCCTGCCTCGGTCGGGGTCAGAAAGCCGTTGTTTGCTGCGAGCAGCTTGCTCGATCGTCGCCGGTTCCAGGTTGCGACTCCGAGCGAAAGGCCGAAGAGCAGAAGAGGCCAGATGGCGTTCGCGCTGTACGGCCAGGCCAGGATCCGCTCCCGAAGGGTCGTCGTGTTCCTCGTCTTGTCGTACAGGGATTCCCAGAGAGTCGCCCCCTCGGTCTCCGCCGGAAGTGGCTCGCAGAGCGGAGGAACCGACCGCTCGGGAGGCTGACTGGTGTAGTTGCGAAGAACGTTGAAGAGAAGAGCTCCCGACGCCGTAATGGCCAAGAGCACGGCCAGAATGGCGAGAAGCCTGGAAACGGTGGAGAGGGTTCTTCGCTCTTTGCCTCCGGTGAGCTTCAGGGCGACGGCTATGAGTCCAACCATCGCCGCGCCGATCCATAGAGCCGCAACGACGGCCACCCGGCACGCGCGGTCCTTCACGAGGTAGTCGGCGAGGTTGACGCCCGTCAGGAGGGTCGAAAAGAGCAGCACCCCCGCCGCGTTGTAGAGCGCCAGAAACGAGGCGGCGCCGAGGACATCGAGGAGGAATCTCCGCCGTGCCGATCCAGCGGCGGGAACGGCCGGGCCCGGGTGCACCGGTGCTCGAAACGCGCGGGTGATCCGGAGCAGCAGGAGGAAGAGAAGCGCGTTGTGCACGAAGAGCCCGACCGAGCTCAGAGAGTTACGAAGAAACCATCCTCCCTTGTCGTCGGAGAAGGCGCCCTTGAGAACGATGGCTCCGGCGAGCAGGTTCATGGCCAGCAGCGAGACGATGGCGAGAAGCGCCGCGAATATGGCGAGACTGTTCGCCAGGGGAATGCCGTACGTCACCCGACCCCCGAACATCCATCGGGAGAACCCCTCTCTCGCCTTGGTGAGACCGTTCCACGCGCCATTCCAGAGGAACTTCACGACATCGTTGAGCCCCACGAGGCCTTCGGTCAGCGGGGCCCAATACGCTTCATAGACGTGCAGGTGACGCCAGGCGCCACTCGGAGCGCGAACCGAGACCTCGGCGCGGTGAAGTCGCGGCCCTCCCTCGAGCTCGATGACCGCCGAGTTGAATTTGAAGTCCTCCGCCCCCGGGTAGAGACGGTTCAGCCCATAGACGATGGTGTCCGTGGCCTGAAACCGAACCTGTTCGCCCATTCCGTGCGTCACGAAGAGCGCGCTGATCTCCGCAGTTTCCTCGCTTTCCGGCGCCTGCGGCATTCGCTCCTCACGGACTTGTGCCATGAGGGCGGCGTCCGTGAGGCCGAGGACCGGCTCCGGTTCGGCCGAGGGGACATCCGTCTGGTGCCGGAGCTTCCCGTCCTTGTCGTACTGAACGATTCGCTGCTGCCGGTATGCGGGCTCGACCGGGCGCTTCAGATCAATGGCCATGCGAACTCCTCTGTGATGCCGCTCTTTCAGAGTCGCTGATTATCCGGACTGACCCGACAACGGCGCGCCTCGTTTCCGAGTCGGGTGGGTCAGTCCGGATCTGCTCGCATCGACTTGGCCCTTTTCAGCGTCTTCGCGGCCACGCCACCGGACGGGGTGGCTCGGCGGCCGTAGGCCCAAGCACGCGGACGGGGAGGCGAAGCCGGGCGCCGCCGGCGTCGCTCGTGGCCGCGATCACCAGTCCTACCGCATCGATCGGCGCGATGCCTTTCACGGTGAAGCGGAACGTGGCGGACCGGCCGGGCTCGAGCGAGGTGCCCGGGTCGCGCCGGACGGGGCCGACCTGGATCTGTCGGGGGCTCTCCAGCGTGACGTTGACCCGACCGAGGGCGTACGGCGCCAGGTTGCGGACGGTGACGACGAGCTCGCCCGGCACGCCCGTCCGCAGGGTCTTCTCGCGTTCGGTGTCGATCCGGAGTGGCGACCGGAACGGCACCTCGACGCTCGCGACGGCTTCTTCCCCCTTCACGAGGCGCAGGTGGAGGGTTTCACCCGGGCGCAGCCCTTCCCGGAACTCGAAGGCGAAGCGCACCGTCGTCGAGGCCCCCGGCGCCAGACGCAGGCTCACTTCCCGGCGCCCGAGAACGCGATCGCCGAAGACCTTCGTTTCCGGCACGTCCGCCACGAGCTCGAGGTAATGGCGGTCCCTCAGGGGCTCGGCTCCGCTCTTGATCGTCA
>DASRPJ010000159.1:0-5707 GCA_035646435.1 Thermoanaerobaculia bacterium
TAAGACCCCGCCCGCGGAAAGCGATGACCCCCAAGGAGTAAGCGGACCCCCCCGCCCGCCGCCCCGCCCCTCTAACGCGCCGTAAAAAGGCCTCGGAGCACGTGGCCCGCGATCGCCGGGTTCTCCTTCAGGCGGCGCATCGAGTACGCCTCCCAGGCCTCGCCGTAGGGGACGTAGACGCGCAGCCGGTGGCCGGCGGCGACGAGGCGACGGCGGAGGTCGACCGCCACGCCGAGGAGCATCTGGAACTCGTACGCGTCGCGCCGGAGCCCGAGCCTCTCGACCGTCTCGAGCGCCCGTCGCACGAGAATCGGATCGTGGGTGGCGACGCCGACGTACGAGCCGGCCCCGAGGAGAAGGTCGACGAGGCGCGAGTAGCTCTCGCGGATTTCCTCGCGTCCCCGGAAAGCGATCTCGGGCGGCTCGACGTAGATTCCCTTGCACACCCGGACGTTCGCGCCGGTCTGCGCAGCGGTCCGCGCGTCCTCGAGGCTCCGCTTCAGGTAAGCCTGCAGGACGAGGCCGACTCCCGCGTACGCCGCGCGCGCCTCCCGGTAGATCCGGATCGTCTCCTCGGTCACGGAGGAGTCCTCCATGTCGATCCGGACGAAATTGCCGTGCCGGCGTGCGCCCTCGACGATGCGCGCGAACTCGCGGCGGCAGTGCTGCGCGTCGACCTTCAACCCGAGCGCCGTCAGCTTGACCGAGACGTTGGAGTCGAGGCCGCGCGACGCGATCCCCTCGAGCGCGCGCAGGTAATCGGCGACGGTCCGCTCCGACTCCTCTTTGCGGGAGACGTCCTCGCCGAGCACGTCGAGCGTCGCCATGCAACCCTGAGCGTTCAGCAGACGCACCGTTTCGAGCGCTTGTTCCAGCGTTTCTCCGGCGACGTAGCGAGAAGCGATTCCGCGGATCACTCCCCTCGGGACGAGCGGCAGCGAGGCGACGACGAGCCGGCTGACCAGGTTCACGGCGTCGAGTCGAAGTCGTCTCGCGAAGCGCGCGCGAAACACCACACGTCCACTTCCGCGGCGCCCGCGGCCACGATCGCGGCCGCGGATTCCCGCGCGGTCCAGCCCGACGTCGCGACGTCGTCGACGAGGAGCACTCGGGAAGACCCGCCGCATGTCGCGCGGAACGCCCTCGCGACGTTTTTCCGCCGCTCCCGGAGCGAGAGGCCGCTCTGTCTCGAGGTCTCCCGGATCTTTCGAACGATGCGCGCGTCGAATCCGATCCCGAGCCGGGAGGCGACCGCTTCGCCGAACAGCTCCGCCGGCTGGTAGCCTCGCCGCCGACGCGCGCGGCGGGTCGCGGGCACGGCGGTCACGACGTCCGCGCCGCAGGCCTCGTTTCGCTCGCCGGCGATTCTTCCGACGGCGATCTCCGCGAGCCGGGCGGCGAGATAGTCCGCTCCGCGGAATTTGAAAGCGAGGAGGATCGCCCGCGCGGAGCCGCGGTAGGGCGCCGCCGCGCGGAGCGCGCGGAACGGAGGCGGCTCGATGCGACAGCGTCCGCAGACGTCCGCTTCCGCACCGGGGAGCGGCACGTCGCAGAGGGCGCAGAGCCGCCCCGCGCAGCGCGGAAGCGACGTCCAGCAACCGCTGCAAACGCCGCCGCGAAAGAGCTCTGCCACCGGCGCGCTCTCGCACGCCAGGCAGACGGAAGGCAGCAGGAAGTCCGCGGCCGCTCGGCCGATCTGCTGGAGCGCCGTCACGCCGGAAATCGTGCGTCCCCCTTCGAAGGCGCGCGGATTCTAAGTCTAGACGGCGGGCGGCTTTCGACCGTATGCGAGTCGTGTAGAGTCGCGTTCGTCCGCACTCGGAGGTGATTCGTGTCTATCCGGAAGGTTCTTGCGCTCACTGTCCTGACCGCGGGAGCTCTCGCCGTCACGCCGGCGCACGGGGAGGACTGGGGAGTCGGCGCCTCGATCGGGCTCGTCAACGACGTGGAGAGAAGGTTTCGCCTGGAGGACTTCGAATCCGGAGACTTCAACGGGTGGGTCGATTTCAAGCTCGAGCCGCAGGTGGTCCTCCGCGGAACGCTCGGATCGATGGAAACGAGCGGAGACAACGCCGGCCGTGTCTTCGAGATCGACGGCGAGGACGTCGTGCTTCGAGAGCTCGACGTCGAGATCGACTACGCGACGATCGGAGTGTCGTATCTGTTCTGGGAGGGCGACTACACCTCGGGGATCTTCGGTGGAATCGGCGGGTACAAGGTCAATCCGGAGCCGACGTCCGACGACATCACCGATCTGCGCGATTTCCACGAAACCGTTTTCGGCTGGCACCTCGGACTCGACGGCGACCTCCGCGTGCTCGCGCGGCTTTCGATCGTCGGGCGGGTCACCTTCCACAAGATCCGGTCGGAGACGGGTCGGTCGCTTCTGACCGCGAACGCCGGCGCCGTTTTCCGCTTCTAGTCGAAGTCCCGGGAGCGGGTCCGACGGCCGTTCGTGGCACCCGCCTTGCATCTTCCCGCGCCAACGGTTATGTCAGCACAAGCGAACGGTCCCGCCAACAAACCCCACTGCTCCGACCGCGCGGCCTACCGCACGGCCCGGCTCACTTTCCGCTTTTTCTAGGGTCCCACCAGAACAGGCCGACTGGCCGATCCGTCCGGCGAAAGCCGGGCGGACGCCCTCCCTTTTGTGGAGCCTACTTCTCCTTCTCCTTCTCGTCCTCGACGAGCGGGAGAAGAGTGGACTCCTTCTTCGAGGCGAGGGACAGGCAGGTCCGCGCGCGCTGCACTCCGCGGATCGCGAGGAGGCGCTGCTGGAGAAAGTCCGCGAGCGCGGCGGGGTTCGCCGCCTTGACCTTCAGTCGGTAGGCGAAGTCCCCGGCGAGGTAGTGGCACTCCTGGACGGCGAGCAGTCTCTCGAGGTCGTCGATGAAGCTCTTCTCGAACCGGGGATGCTCGAGGGCGACGTCGATGTAGGCCGTGATCGGCAGGCCCATCTTTTCGTGATCGAGGAGGGCGACGAAACCCTTGATCATTCCGTGGCGCTCCATCTTCTTGATGCGCTCGTTGACGGAGGGAGTCGTGAGCCCGACCGCGCCGGCGATTTTCGCCTGCGACAGCTTGCCGTTGCGCTGCAACATGTCGAGGATCCGGAGATCGATGTCGTCGATTGCCATCCGTCTCCGCCTTACAGAATTAGATAACAGAAGAGTTGCGGCTAATAATATTAGACTCTAGTCGGGTGTCAATCGCGTAACTTCGGCTGGCTATAATCGGCCAAAGCCATGAAAAAGCGCGATTACTACGACGTCCTGGGCGTGGCCCGGGGCGCCTCGGACGCCGACGTCAAAAAGGCCTACCGGCGTCTCGCGCGCAAGCTGCACCCGGACGTCAATCCCGGCGACAAGACCTCGCAAAAGCGCTTTCAGGAGGTCCAGGAGGCGTACGACGTCCTGAAGGACGGCGAGAAGCGGCGGGCGTACGACCGGTTCGGTCACGCGGCTTCCGCGCCCGGTTTCGACCCGGGCGCAGCGTCCGGCGGCTTCGGCGGCGGCGGCGGGGGCCCGTTCTCGAACGTCTCTTTCGAATCGACCGACTTCGCCGACCTCTTCGGAAACATCTTCGGCGGCAGCGGCCGGTTCCGCACCGAGCCCGAGAAGGGCGAGCCGGCCTACGGAACGATCGAGGTGGATTTTCGCGAGGCGGTCCTCGGGGGCACCGCGTCACTCGCCCTTCGGCGGGAGAAAACCTGCCCGACCTGCGGCGGCACCGGCCAGGTCGCGAAGAGCGTCTGCCCGACCTGCCGGGGCGCCGGCCGGGTGCCGGAATCCGAGCGCGTGCGCATCCGGATCCCCGAGGGAACCGCCGACGGCGGCACCATCCGCATCCCGGGGAAGGGGGGCGCGGGGCTGCGGGGAGGCGAACCGGGCGACCTCTTCGTCACGGTGCGAGTCCGGCCGCACTCGTACTTCGAGCGCGTCGGCGACGACATCCACGGCACCGTCCCCATCACCGTCAAGGAGGCGTACACGGGCGCGGAGATCGACGTGCCGACCATTCACGGGACGGTGCGGGCGAAGATTCCGCCCGGGACGCAGGGCCGGCAGAGGTTCCGCCTGCGGGGCAAGGGAGCGAAGAGCCCGAAGACGGGGGAGACCGGAGACCACCTGTACACCGTACGGATCATGGTCCCCACGACACGGCCTCCCGCGGGCGTGGACGCGGCGACGCTTCTCGAGTCCCTCTACGAGAAACCGGTCCGCGAGGGATTGCCGAAGGGGCTGTAGGGTCGAGGCCCGTTACCGTGCCGGGTTTCGAAAGGGCATTGTGCGACCCGGCCGATTCCTATCTCTGAGGGAAGACAGAGGCAGCGCCCAGAGCTCCGAACCGACGGCGTTGTCGTCCGCGGAAAAATAGAGAAGGTTCCCGGACTTCCGAAACCCCCGCGGCAGCGAAGAACCCGGGCCCGGCGCGATGTCCTGGATCATCTCAGTGCCACCCGCGGTTCCGTCGCTCCTCCACAACTCTTGCCCGTGCAAGCCATTGCTTGCCGCGAACACCAGGGCATCACCGGCGCAGTAGAGCGACGAGGCCGTCGAGCCATCCATGCCGGGCGCGATGTCTTCCACGAGGGCCGTCCCCGCGGGGGTTCCATCGCTCGACCAGAGCTCGACTCCGTGTGATTCGTCCGCCGCGACGAAGAAGAGCATTCCTCGACAGCCCGTCAGGTGATTCGGAAAGAGACCGTCCTCGCCGAAAACTTTTACGAGCCGCGTCCCGATCACCGTTCCATCGCTTCTCCAGAGCTCGGCGAAAAACGATTCGTGCTGCTGATTGCCCAGCAGGTAGAAAAGCGTTCCGCCGACGTTCGTCAACATCTGCGCTCCGCCCTCCACGTCCGGCTTGCTCAGGACGACGGTACCGGCTTCCGTGCCGTCGCTCCTCCAGAGCCGCGGATAGGAAGAACCGGGCTCGTAGGCGTTGAAAAACAGGATCCCGCCGACGTCCGTCAGGTCACTCGGGAAGGAAGAGGAAAGACCGGGGACGATGTCCCGCACGATCGTGGTCCCCGCCTCCGTGCCGTCGGTCCTCCAGAGCTCGGAGCCGGAGATCCGGTCGTCGGCGGTGAAGAACAACCAACGGAGCGATGGAGTGAGATGGCCGATCGAGGCTCCTGCAAATCCGCTGTGGACGTCCTTGACCCGGACCGTCCCCGACTCGGTCCCGTCGGTTTTCCAGAGCTCCCCGATGCTGTCGTTGCTCGTTGCGATGAAGTAGACAGCGCCGTTCCAGGTTGTGAACGAGCCGGGATAGGAGCTGAAACCGCCCGGGTAGATGTCCTTGAGCATCCGCGTGCCCTCGCGAGTCCCGTCGCTCGCCCACAGCTCCGTCCCGCTCGTCCCGTCCTCGGCCGCAAAAAACAACGTGCGTTCGAGAACTCCCGGGCGGAACCCGGGGGAGTAAAAGCGGGGAACGACCTCGGCAATGCTCCGGGTCCCGTTCGCCGTGCCGTCGCTTCGCCACGGCCGAAGCTCCCGGGGATAACCGGAGTCGATCGCGGTGAACCAGAGCGTGCCGTTCACATCCGTCAGCTGCGTGGGGAACGAGTCACCGTTGCTCGGTCCGATCTGTCTGACGGGCACGGTACCGTTTGAGGTGCCGTCCGTTCGCCACAGAAAGCCGCCGTTGTCCAGGAAGGTCGCGAAGAAGACTTCCTCGCGAAAAGCCGTGAAGAACCGGGGTCTGG
>DASRPJ010000160.1:0-7455 GCA_035646435.1 Thermoanaerobaculia bacterium
GAGGCCGATTGCGAGCGCCAGAGCGAGGAGCGCGCCGCGCGACCTCACGCCGGCCCGCGCGATCGCGGCGACGACCGGGAGCCAGGCCCACGCGCCGAAGTGGTTCCAGAACGTCGCGAGCGAGGCGGCAAACCCCGAGGAGGCGAATACGGCGGCGCCGAAGAGCGCGCCGGACTCCGAGACCCCTTCCTGCGAGAGAAAGCGCCGCATGCCCCAGGCGCCGATCGCGAAGTGCACGAGGAGAAAGAGGATCGCCGCGATCGCCGGAGACGGGATCAGGAAGAGAAACCCGGGCGGATAGAAGACGCCCGCCTGGGCGTTCGCGAGCCACGGCTCGCCCGCGCCCGAGAGTGGGTTCCACAGCGGGATCTCACCCGCGCGGAGGCGGTCCGCCGTGTAGAGCTTCAACGGATAGAAGAAGTCTCCCTGGTCGCGATACGACGGGGCGAGCCGCCGGAGGAGCGCCGGGCCGAGCCAGAAGAGCGGAGGAGCGATTGCCGCAGCCGCCAGGACCCCGGAAAGCCGACGGGCGAGCGGCACGGCGAAATTGTAATCGGAGAGGACGGGCACCCCGGTCGACCGGTCGGGCTAGAATAAAAAAGCGGTTGAACACCTCGCGTCCCGGACCTGTGCCGCCGAGAGCGACGCTCGCCGTCGCCTTCGCTACGTTTCTCCTCGCCTTTTCCGTCCGGATCGCGAACTTGAATACCGCCTTCGTCGGCGGCGTCCCGCAGTTCCCCCCGTTCGACGACCTCTACCACGCGAAAAGGATCGCCTACTCCGCCGCGCACCCCTTTCAAGTCCTGGATTTCGACCCGAACCGCGGGCCGCACGGCTCTTTTTGTCCCTGGCCCCCTCTCTACGACCTGATCGCTGGCGGCGCCGCGCGTGCTCTCGGCGGCGCGACCGCATTGGAAAGCCTGGTCCGGGCCGCCTGGTTTCCGCCGATCGTCGCATCGCTCGTTGCAGCGGTCATCGCCTTCTTTCTGGCGCGCCGATTCGACCTTGCGACCGGTTTCTTGAGCGGCACTGGTGTCGCTCTCTCCGTCTACTACCTCGGTCGATCACAGATTGGGACGATCGATCACCATTTCTTGGAGCTGCCTCTCTTGCTCGGAATCATCGCGGCGACCCTGAGCCTGAGGCGTGCGACGACCCGAAAGGAGGCGATCCGACAGGGATGTCTCCTCGGGCTGGTCCTCGTCGTCGCCCTGCTCGTCCAAACGGCCCTCGTGCTCGCCGCCGGAGTCGCCCTCCTCGGTCTCCTCTTCATGGAGAGGGAAAAGGTCGTAGCCCGACTGGCCGCCTCAATCGGCTTCGGGCTCGGCTCGGTGATCCTGTTCGCTTACCGACTCGTTCAGCCTCCCGGATACCCGGACAACGAGTGGTACCTCGGCATTCCTCATGCCGCGGCGTTTCTCGGCGCTGCGGTGGCCTGCGCCACGCAATTCTGGCTTCTCGAGAAAGGGGCCTCGCTTTGGCGCGCGGCCACTTATGCTCTCGTAACGGGGCTGCTCGCCGTAGCGGCAATCCCCAACGCTGCCGAAGCTCTCGTTGGAGGCTCTGGCTTCCTCGGTGGAGATCCCTGGTTCGAGTCGATCTCCGAATTCCAGCCCCTGTTCTTCTCGAGCCCGTGGAGAGACAGCGTGTGGTGGATAGACCTGATTCTGCTCGGGGGCGGGGCTCTTCTCATCGTCCCGAGCCTTTTCGGTCGGCGATGGCGGCAGGGTTCGCGGCGGCTCTACCTTTTCTTCGCGATCGGCTATTTGGTCGGTGCTCTCTCCTCGAATCGGCTGCTGAGTGTCGCGGCGCCTCTTCTCGCCATTTCGGGAGCCGTCCTGTTCAGCGACCTTCGACGCTCCGGCAGGAAGCGCCTCGCGGCCCTTACGGCGGCCCTCTTGCTCGCCCCCGGGTTGTTTTCCATCGGGCGAGCGGTTCGCACCGCTCCGGGGACGGTTACGCCCGAGGCGGGGCCGATACTTCGTACGGTCGCATCCCTATCCCATGCGGCTGCGGCTCCCGGAAGAGTCCTCGCCCGAGGAACCTGGGGCCACCTGTTCAACGTAACAGCCAATCGCGCCGTGCTGATGGACAACTTCGGACCAGTGAGCGCTCCGACGGAGTTCCAAAACGCCGCTGGGATCATTCTCGAAACACGAGAAAAAGCGGTTGCGGAATACTGCGCTTCGAAAGGCGTCCGGTTCGTGGTTCTCGAAAACCCGCTCCCCTTGTTCGCCGTCCAGGCTGAGATCAGCGGCCGGCCCCGGTCGGCCTTCGAAACGCGTTCGGATTCCTCACAAGACCTTGGCTCGCCGACGGCTCTCACAAAGGCCAGTTTCTGGTGGCGCGCCTATTTCGAGGGGGGTGGGGAGCGGGCCGGTCACGGCCCCGCCGGAGAGACGTTTCGGCATTTCCGGCTCGTCCATGTGGAAAGGGAGCCGCCCCCTTACGACCGGTACTCGGCGGTCCAGACCTGGGAACTCATTCGGCACCCTACGGACTAGAGGCCGACTCTGCCCCGCCTGACTCTTCGAGCCGAGCCTTACCGTACCGCGCTGCTCGCCTTCGGCGTCCTTCTCGTCTCCTTCCTCGTCCGGATCGCCAACTATCAAACCGCGTTCGTGGGCGGCGTTCCGCAGATCCCTCCCTTCGACGAGATGTACCACGCGAAAAGGATCGTCTACTCGGCCGCGAATCCCATGCGCGTCCTCTCTTTCGACCCGAACCGCGGCATCGCCGGCGCTTACTGCCCCTGGCCCCCGCTCTACGACCTCACGGCCGGGGCCGCGGCGAGACTTCTCGGCGGAGTCACACCCGCCGGCGTCGTCGCGCGCGCGGCCTGGTTTCCCGTAGTGTTCGCGTCCCTCGTGGCCGCAGTCATAGCGGCCTTCCTCTCGAGGCGCATCGGCTGGGGCACGGGACTCCTCGCGGGGGTCGGGGTCGCGATCTCGACGGACTTCATCGACCGCTCGCGGCTCGGCTCGATCGACCATCACTTTTTGGAGTTCCCGCTCGTGCTGGGGATAGTCGCCGCGGTCGCGCTCGTCCACCGGGCGACGGACGCGCGGGAGGCACTCCGAAACGGGACGATCCTCGGGATCGCGATGACGGCCGCGCTGCTCGTCCAGACCGCGCTCCTGCTCACGGGCGCGATCGTTCTCGCGACGGTTCTCCTTCGGACTCCCGGCGGCCGCTTCGCGCGGTGGGCGGCGGCGGTCGGCTTCTTGCTCTCCGCCGCCTTCGTCTTCCTCTACCGGGGCGGGCAACCGCCCGGCTACCCGGACGACCACTGGTACCTCGGGATCTCGCACGCCGCCGCGCTCGCCGCCGCCGGGACCGCCTGTGTCGCACAGGTCTGGCTGCTCGACAGAGGCGCCGGCCGCGCGACGGCCGCTCTTCTCTCGCTCGCGCCGGGGCTGCTCGTCATCGCGTCCGTGCCCGGCGCGCCGGAGGCGCTGTTGAGCGGCTCCCGATTCCTCGGTGGGGATCCGTGGCTCGCGTCGATCGTGGAGTTCAAGCCGCTCTTCTTCGGCGCCGAGGAGCTCTGGTGGGCAGACGTCGCGCTCCTCGGCGGGGGCTTTTTCCTGACAGCGGGGATGGCGGCGAATCCTCTGTGGCGCCGGGGTGGGCGCGCTCTCCTTCTCGCCTTCGCTCTCGCGTACTCGCTTGCCGCGATTTCCTCCGCTCGGTTTCTCGCGGTCTCCGCCCCGCTTTGCGCGGTCACCGGCGCGATAGCGGTCTCGGACCTCCGCCGAACGCGCGGCGCCCTTGCAGGCGGCCTCGCGGCAACCGTGCTGCTCGTCTCGTCGCTGCCGTTGACCGCGGGCCGGGTAGTCAGCCCCGCGCCCAGGGTCACCCCCGACATGGTTCCCTTCCTCCAGACGGCCGCATTTCTGCGCAGCCCCGCGGCGGCCCCCGGGAGGGTACTCGCACCGTGGTCGTATGGACACCTCTTGAACGTGGTGGGGGGGCGGGCCGTGCTGCTCGACAACTTTGGGACCATGGGAGGTCAGGTCCACTTCGAAAACGCAACCGCGGCGACCCTGGCGACGGAGGAAAAAACCCTGGCCGACTACTGCGCCGACAGCGGCGTCCGGTACGTGGTCCTGCAGGACCCGCTCCCGTATTTCGGCAACCACGCCGAGACCGCCGGGTACCCGCGCTCCGCCTTCGAGCGGCCCTCGACTATCCGCGGTACAGCCGACTCCGCGACGCCTCTCATGAAGTCCACATTCTGGTGGCGCGCCTACTTCGAGGGCGGGCGGGAGCGCCCGGGACGGAGGGAAGGCGCCGCGTTCCGGCGGTTCCGCCTCGTTCGGGTCGAAAGGGCGCCGCCCCCCGCGAGCATCCGCTCGACGGTCCAGGTGTGGGAGCTGGTTGAGCCCTAGGTCATTCCGAGGAGCGAACCGACGAGAAGTCCCCTGCGTTTTCAGGGGATCCCTGGCCGTGCTCAGGATGACGGGCCAAAAAGAAACGGCCCCGATCGCTCGGGGCCGTTCGAGATTTCGACTCGGGGAGGGTTAGTTCTGCGACCCTTCCGGGAACTGCAGGAAGCCGCCGTTCGAGTAGAGGATGTCGTCGTTGAAGTTCGTCGTCGTCGTGCAGGTGATACCTCCCGCGCTGTTGTCGCGACCCCTCGAGCGGAAGCCGTACTCCTGGTTCACTGTCGGGCTATCCGTGTTGTACGCCAGGAAGTTGCTCCAGCCGTCCTTTTTCACCGGGTTCGCGATGTAGGTCGGGGAGAGCCGGGAGAGCGACGTGTCCGTCAAAACCGTCGAAATCGCCGTGAACTTACCGGCGCACTGACCCGCGGGATAGTAGTTGTTGTCGACGGCGTAGGCCTCGACGGCCGTCGCCATCGTCCGCATGTCGGACATGGTGCGCTTTTGCTTCCCGCGCTGGACCGCGTTCAGCAGGTTCGGGATCGCGATGGCGGCCAGGATGCCGATGATCGCGATGACGATCAGGAGCTCGATCAGGGTAAAACCGGATTCCCGCTTCTTCATCAATTCCTCCTAGTTTGCGTTGTCGTCTGGTTCTTCGATGGTTCGGTGTCTGCTGCTTGTCACGCAAGGGCGGCGCCAGGATCCCGTGGCGATAAACTCTTTGGATTCAGTCTCTACGACCAAAGTCGGAGCTGGGTTTTTGTCGGTTTTTGCTCCAGGACACTGACAATTCTTGCACAGTCAGGGCTGGAGAGCAAACTCCTCGAGCACATCTCGGTAGAGGTTGACGCCGTTCACGTAGTCGCGCAGGTAGAGCCTCTCGTTGCTCGAGTGCCGCCGGGCGGTGTCCGTGATGTTCATCGGAATGGCCGAGAAGCCGTAGGCTGCGAAACCGTGTTGCCGGAAGACGACGGAGGTGGTGAAGGCCCCGTACGTCGGGATCGGTCCGAACGGGACTCCGCGGAAATGCGCCTCCGTCACCCGCTTCAAGAGCTCCGTGAAGGGGGTCGGGTACGGGCTTGCGCTGGTCCTTCCACCGGAGAACACGCGGGTCCTACGGGCGCCTCTCCTCGAAGCGTCCTCGAGGAGGGGCTCCAACCACAGCTCGGGCGCCAGCTCCGGAGGCGTCGAGAGAACGCCCAGAATGGCATAGACCTTGGGGGCGTTCGGCGGGTCGCCGAGGACCGGGTACCAGGTGATCCGCGGCTCGAGAAAGCTGCCGTAACGGTCCGGGATCGCCGCGAGCTCGGCGGGGTTGCGGCGCACCCGGTCGGGGTTGCGAAGGTAGAAGGTCAGCGGGTGGCTGAGGTGGTTCGCGAGCATGTCGAGGCCCACGCGGACGTGCGGGTGGGTTTCGACTAGGGGCGAGTCGAGCTTTCGCCACTTCTCGGCCAGAGCCTTCAGGGGCTCCGCCGCGTCCGCCTCGAACTCCGCGGACGCATACCCGGCCTGAACCGTCTCGAGGCCCCAGAAGCGCGGGTCCCTCAGGACGACCTCGACGGTCCCGCCTTCGTTCAGGACCTGGCCAACGCCCCGAAACCACTCCGGGCGATTCTTGAGGAGCCAGCGAGAGCCCCACTTCTGATCGATCTCCTCGTCCGCCTCGCCGAGAAACAGGATGTCGGACTCCGGCACGACCCCCCGCTCCTTCAGGCTGCGCATCGCGAGCGCCTGCGCGAGAGCGAGGGACTTCATGTCGTAGGCGCCTCGGCCGTAGAAATACCCGGCGCGGATCTTCCCTTCGAACGGCGCGGAGTCCGACCACGTCTTCGGGTCGGCGGGCGCGACGTCGATGTGGTTGAGGAGAAGGAGCGCCCCCTCGCTC
Source organism: Thermoanaerobaculia bacterium (assembly GCA_035646435.1). Classification (GTDB taxonomy): domain Bacteria; phylum Acidobacteriota; class Thermoanaerobaculia; order UBA5066; family Gp7-AA6; genus Gp7-AA6. The sequence goes on from DASRPJ010000160.1 coordinate 6,271, forward strand.
CGCTTGCCGGGCAGCCGCGCCAGGACGTTACAGCGGCCCGGCGCGGGACAGACGACTTCGACCTCGATGCCGGCGCACTGGAAGAAGGTCTCGAGGAAGCGGGCGCCCTCCTCCTCCCCGCGCGCGATGCTCGTGTCGATCCGCACGTATTCCCGGAGGAGCCGGACGGACTCCATCTCCAGCCATTTCTCCGGCGTCCGCGTGACGTCGGCTTCGATCTGACCCTGCGGCTTCTTTTTCTCGCACCCGCCGGTCAGAAGAAGGAGCGAGACCAGAACGGAAGCGAGCGCTCGTTTTGCCGGTACGAGACTCAAGCTCGTCCCCCGCGGTCCGGGGCGGCGAGCCGCGTCAGAGCAGCACGGTGCCGTCCCGCGGGGAGCAGCGCGGCCGGGGATCCGAAGCGCCCGGAGCGAAAAAACTCCCGGGCGGCGCTCCAATCCACCGGAGGTCACCGACGAAATCGAAACGGTCCCGCGGCGGTACAACACTGGCGGAACGGCACGATTCGCCCAGTGTAAGGCATCGGCGCGCGGTGGTCCCCAACTCCACTCACGACGGCCGCGTCCGCCTCCGGCGGTCGCGGATCAACAGCAGCGCGAGAAGTGCGGCCGCGACCAACGGGCCGAATCGCGACACGTCGAGCCCGGGGATCTGCTCCGTCCAGTCGATCGTGTGGCGGCCCGGCGGAATCGCGACGGCGGAGAAAGCGAGCTGCGCGGGGAACGGCTCGACCCTTCTTCCGTCGAGGAGCACCCGGCGGTAGTTCCAGAACCCGCGCAGGACGAAGAGCCACGTCGCTTCCGGCGCGTCCAGGGTCGCGCGGATCCGGTCCGCCCCGCTCTCGAGAACGCGAACGGTCCCGGGCCTTGCGCGGCCCGCGCGCTCGAGGCCGCTCTCGACGACGACCTCGCCCGGCTCGAGACCGAGAACCAGCCGCGACGCCTGCAACGGATCGACCGTCTCCCGCCACGCTCGAACGAGCCGGAGGTCGGGATGAGCTCCGGGGAGCTCGTCCCAGTCGTGCACCCCCGTTCCCCCGAACCGCTCGTATCCGCGAACGGGTTTCTGATCCCGGAAGCGGATGCCCCACCGCAGCGCGAGACTCCCGAAGAACGCCGGGGAATCGCCCGCCCTGGCGGCGGCCTGGGACAGTCTCCGGAGAGCTTCCATTCGCGCGGAGTCTCA
>DASRPJ010000161.1:0-2260 GCA_035646435.1 Thermoanaerobaculia bacterium
GAGAAGGGAAAGCTGGTCGGGATCCTGACGAACCGCGACCTTCGATTCGAGACCCACCCCGAGCGCCCGATTTCTTCCCGCATGACCAAGGACCGCCTGATCACGACTCCCGTCGGCACGACGCTCGAGCAGGCGAAGGAGCTCCTCCACCGGCACCGCATCGAGAAGCTCCTCGTCGTGGACCGCGCCGGCAACCTCAAGGGCCTGATCACGGTCAAGGACATCCAGAAGGCGATCAAGTACCCGAACGCGGCGAAGGATCGGCTCGGGCGGCTCCGGGTGGGGGCGGCCGTCGGCGTCGGAAAGGACATGCTCGACCGAGCCACCGAGCTCGTCCGCGCGCAAGTCGACCTCCTCGTCCTCGACTCGTCGCACGGGCACAGCCAGGGCGTTCTCGACGCGTTGAAGACCCTGCGAAGGAAGTTCGCGTCGACGCCGATCGCCGCGGGCAACGTGGCGACGGAGCAAGGGGCCCGCGACCTCGTGCGCCTCGGCGCCGACGCGGTCAAGGTCGGTATCGGTCCCGGCTCCATCTGCACGACGCGCGTCGTGACCGGCGCCGGGGTGCCCCAGATCCACGCGATCCGCGAGTGCGCGAAGGCGACCCGCGGCACGGACGTCCCGCTCATCGCGGACGGGGGGATCAAGTTCTCCGGCGACGTCGTCAAGGCGATCGCCGCGGGCGCCCACGTCGTGATGATTGGATCGCTCCTCGCAGGCACGGAGGAGTCCCCGGGCGAGACGATCCTTTACCAGGGGCGCACGTTCAAGGCGTACCGCGGCATGGGGTCGCTCGGGGCGATGAAATCCGGCTCCTCGGACCGATACTTCCAGGAGTCCATGGAAGTCGAGGCCTCGACGAACGGCTCGCTCTCGAAGCTCGTGCCGGAGGGGATCGAGGGGATGGTCCCGTACAAGGGCTCGGTCGAGGGCCTCATCCACCAGATGACCGGCGGCCTCCGCAGCGGCATGGGCCTGACCGGAGCGCGCACGATCGAGGACCTCCGGGAGAAATCGAAGATGATCCGCGTGACGGCGTCGGGCCTGAAGGAGTCGCACCCGCACGACGTCATCATCACGAAGGAAGCGCCGAACTACCGGCGCGAAGAGGGCTAGCCCTCCGTTTCGGATTCGCGCTTCCGCCGTCTCGTCTCCAGCACTTCTTCCAGCCGTTTCGCGAGCGCGGCCTCTTCGCCCGACCGACCCGGGCGGTAGTAGCGCGTCCCGCGTAAGCGATCCGGCAGGCACTCGATCCCGCCCACTCCCTCCGGCTCGTCGTGGGCGTAGCGATAGCCCCTTCCGTATCCGACGTCGCCCATCAGACCCGTCACGGCGTTGCGGATCACGAGGGGCACCGGCTCGGCAGGTTTCTCCGCGACGTCCCGCTTCGCCTCGCTCTCGGCGACGTAGAGCGCGTTTGACTTGGGCGCCAGGGCGCAGTAAACGGCGGCCTGGACGAGAGCGAGCTCCCCCTCGGGCGACCCGAGGAAGTCGTACGCCTCCTTGGCGGCGAGAGCCACCGAGAGCGCGCGCGGGTCGGCGAGCCCGACGTCCTCGGAGGCGAACCGCACGATCCGCCGCGCGAGGTAGAGCGGCTCCTCACCCGCTTCGAGCATCCGCACGGTCCAGTAGATCGTCGCGTCCGGATCCGACTCGCGCATCGACTTGTGGAGCGCGGAGATCAGGTTGTAGTGCTCCTCGCCCGCCTTGTCGTAGAGGAGAACCTTGCGCTGGAGGAGCTCGCGCAGCCGGCCGGCGTCGATCGTCCGGATCTTCGCGGTTTCCGCGTCCGCGGCGGCCGCCTCGAGCAGGTTGAGCGCGCGGCGCGCGTCTCCGCCCGACGCCTGCGCGATGAAGGAAATCGCGTCGTCGTCGACCCGGAAGTCGCGCGACCCGAGCCCGCGCGGGATGTCCTCGATGGCGCGGCGGACGATCCGCGCGATCGCCTCGGGGGCGAGCGGCTCGAGGACCACGACCTTGCAGCGCGAAAGGAGCGCGCCGTTCAGCTCGAAGGAGGGGTTCTCGGTCGTCGCGCCGATCAGGATGACGTCCCCGGTCTCGACGTACGGCAGGAAGACGTCCTGCTGCGCCCGGTTGAAGCGGTGGATCTCGTCTAAGAACAGCGTGGTCCCCTGCCCCGCCTTCGAGCGCAGCGCGCGCGACCCCTCGAGGACCTCGCGCATCTCCTTGACGCCCGTCGCGATCGCCGAATACGCGAGGAATCGGGTCGACGTGCGCGCGGCGATCAGCCGGGCGAGCG
>DASRPJ010000162.1:0-5668 GCA_035646435.1 Thermoanaerobaculia bacterium
AGATGGCCGGATGCGTGAACCTCCTCGGCGAGAAGGGCCGTCACTCTTCGTGGGTCTCTTGGGAAGAGGTTTCGGCGTCGGACCCGGACGTCGTGCTCGCCTTTCCGTGCGGTCTGTCGCTGGCGAGGGTCCGGAGAGAGTTCGTGGCCCTCTCCGGCGATCCGACCCTAAGGGGTCTGCGGGCGTTCGCCGAGGGCGGGATTTACCTCTGCGAGGGGCATCAGTACTTCAACCGGCCGGGGCCGCGCCTGGCGGAGACGCTCGAGATCGTCGCGGAAATCCTCGACCCGGAGACGTTCCGGTTCGGCTGGGAAGGAATCGGCTGGGAGCGGATGCCCAAGGAAGTTATCGAGGCTAGGTCCGGTCCACCTCGATCGTCTTCTTCTCGCCGCTGTTCGCCACGGCGATCATGATTCCGAGACCGATGGCGATCACCACTCCGATCGCGACCCACGTCGTTCCGATCGAAGCAAGCACGCCCGTCTTCCAGAGGGCGAGCAGAACGCCGCCCAGCAAAAGAAAGTAACCGAGTAGATAAATGCCCATCCACTTCATCGTTCGGGCCCTCCTCGGCCGATAAGACGAGGGAGCAAGTTTCGGGCCGGGCGGTAGAATCGACGCGGAAACGAGGTGAAGGCCATGAAAACACGCCTCTTGACGATCACGCTTCTCGCCGCCGCCGTCGGGATCGCCTCCTGCCAGACGAGCCGCCAGTCGCCGGCGCCCCCCGGCCCGGGACCGGACACGGGTACCGGTACCGCGTCGCCGCCGAACCCGAATCCGGCGCCCGAACCGCCCCCTGCCGCGACCCCATTCGCTTTGAACGTGCCGCCGCCATCGCCCGCTCTCGCGGTGCCGGATCAGCCCCTCGCGCCCGCTTCCGCGGAGACGGGCGTCCGGCCGCACGACGCACTCGTGAAACTGAAGCGGGAGGGAGCGTCCGACGAAGTCCTGCTCGCCAAAATTCGAGCGGACGGCGTCAACTACCGGTTGACGACTGCCGAAGTGACGGACTTGAAGGCCGCGGGGTTCTCCGAGATGGTTCTCGAAGCGATGCTTCGTTCCGGACGGTCCGCGACGACTCGGTAGAAATTCTCGAGCCGGCGCAGCGTTACGCCGCGGTCCGGCTCGCCGAATCCGCGTGCCGCGCCGCGCGCCTCTTCCACCAGAGGCCGGCGAGCCAGATCGTCGGCAGGATGGCGAGCAGGTAGGCGAGGAGCTGTCCGACTCGGCCGTCCGGGCCGAGGATCTCGGTCGCGTCGTGCACTGCCTGCGAGGAGGGCAGGACGCCGGCTTCCGAGAGCTCGTGAACCCCGTAGAGCACGAGCTGGACGAGGAAGATCGCCAGGAAGACCGCCGACACGTTCAACAGCCCGCGCAGGTCCACGCCCCGTCCCAGGCGCGTCCAGAGGAGCGCGATCGCAGCCGCGGCGGCGACGCCGAGGACGAGACCGGTGACGACGGCGGCCGACTTCATCTGAAAGAGCGCCGTCGCCACGAGCAGCGCGGTTTCCATCCCCTCACGGGTGATCATCAAGAGAGTGAATGCGAAGACTCCCCAGAACGCCGCCTGCGGCGTTGCCGCGCTGGCGCGCGTCTCGATCCGGCTCTCGATGTCCGCCTTCATCCGCGCCGAGACCCGCTTCATGTAGACGAGCAGGCTTCCGACGAGAGCGGCGGCCGCGAGCGCGAGGATCCCTTCCCAGAGAGGCTTCTGTTCGGCCCGGAGGAGGAGGGCCCCGGCCACCGAGCAGGTCAGGAGCGAGACCAAAATGCCCGCATAAACGGCGCGCGCGAGCCGCGCCCGGCCGGTGCGCTTCAGGTACGAGAGCGTGAGCGCCACGATCAGGAAAGCTTCGATGCCCTCCCGCAGCGCGATGGTGAATCCCTGCCACATGGCGTCTCGAAGACCTCCGACCCGGGAGGGTTGACAAGCCCGGGGCGGTGAAGAATACTGCAACTGAGACTGAGTCGCAATCGCATGAAGAGCCGAGAGCAGAGCATCTTTCGCAACTACCTGGAGCGGCGGGGCTTGAAGTTGACCGCCGAGCGACAGGGAGTCTTCGACGAGCTGTTCGCCCGCCACGAGCACGTCGAAGCGGACGAGATTCTCGTCCGGCTTCGCGCGAAGGGGAAGAAGATCTCGCGCGCGACGATCTATCGGACGCTCGAGCTCCTCGTCGATTCGGGGATCGTCGGACGCGTCCGGATCGGCGAGATCGGTTACCGGTACGAGAGGCTCCGAGCGGGGGAGCACCACGATCACTTGATCTGCAACGAGTGCGGGCGCGTCATCGAGTTCTTCGAGCCCCGCATCGAGTCGCTCCAGGACGACGTGTGCGAGCGGTACGGTTTCCTGCCGATTTCCCACAGCCACCAGATGCGCGGCATCTGCCGCCAATGCCGGCCGCGCGCCCTGAAGGCGGAGGCCAACGCGCAAGCGACCGCTCGCGCCCTTCGCGAGCCCCGGCTCGTCTCCTGAGATGACCGCTTTCGGAGTCGCGACGAAACGCACAATGCGAGTGAGACTGAGTCTCCGTCTTATCGCCTTCGCGGCCGGCGCTCTGATGGCCCTCTTCCCGGCGACCTCCCTCGCGGCGCCGGGCGAGGGGAGCGCGCGCGTCGCGGGCCGGGTGCTCGACCCCGCCGGAACACCGGTCTCGGACGCGCGGGTGACGCTGTCGCGCGCCGCGGTGGGGCTCCAGCAAGCCGTTTTCACTTCCGCAGACGGGCGCTACGCGTTCGAAGGGCTCGCCTCCGGTCAGTACCTGCTCGAGGTGCGGCGCGAGGGGTTCTCGGTTTCGGCGCGCCCGCTCGAGCTCGCTTCCGGTCGGACGCTCTCGCTCGACGTCGTCCTCTGGCAGGGGAGCTTCAGCGAGGAAGTGAACGTGTCCGCCGCGCGGGTCGCGGGAAACCCCGAGGAAGTCCGACGCATACCGGGCGCGGTCGAAGTGCTGGACCGGGATGCGCTCGAGTCGAGCGGGGTCTTCACGACTTCCGAAGCGCTCCGAAAAGTCTCCGGCATTCACGTGCGCGACGAAGAGGGCTTCGGGCTGCGTCCGAACATCGGGATCCGCGGCCTGAACCCGACGCGGTCGTCGAAGGTCCTGCTCCTGGAAGACGGGATCCCGGTCACGTACGCGCCGTACGGGGACAACGCGTCCTACTACCATCCGCCGGTCGAGCGGTTCGAGCGGATCGAGGTCCTCAAGGGGTCGGGCCAGATAGCCTACGGACCATCGACCGTCGGCGGCGTCGTCAACTACGTGACGGCCGATCCCACGGCAACGCCTTCCGGGTCGATCACCGTGAAGGCGGGCGATCGCGCGTTCTTCAACGGCCGGCTCTCGTACGGCGGAACGTGGGGGTCCACCGGCATCCAGCTCGACTACATGCGCAAGCAGGGGGATGGCTCGCGGGAGAACGTGCACTCGGAGCTCGACGACGTCCTTCTCAAGCTGACCCGCGAGATCACGCCGCGCCAGGCGCTGACGCTGCGCGCGAACTACTACGGCGAGGACTCGCACGTCACGTACTCGGGCCTGACCGAGGCGGAGTGGGCGGAAGACCCGCGGCAGAACCCGTTCGAGAACGATCGGTTCGAAGGGCGCCGGTGGGGGGCTTCCGCCACTCACACCCTGCGCCTGTCCGAGGACGTTCTCCTGACGACGAACCTGTATGGCTCGCAGTTCGAGCGGAACTGGTGGCGGCAGTCTTCCAACTCCGCCCAGCGGCCCAACGACAGCGGCGATCCGGCGTGCGGCGGCATGCAGAACCTGAACACGACCTGCGGCATCGAGGGACGGCTGCGCCGATATCGGTTGTGGGGCGTCGAGCCCCGGGCCCGCGTCGGGCACCGGCTCTTCGGTCTTCCCGGCGAGGCGGAAATCGGACTGCGCGCGCACTTCGAGGACCAGGAGCGCCGGCAGGAGAACGGCGACACCCCGGACGCGCGCAGCGGACGGCTCGTCGAGAACAACGAGCGCAGAAACGAGGCGTTCTCGGCGTTCGCGCAGAATCGCTTTCGGCTCGGCCGGTTCACCGTCACGCCGGGGGTTCGCGTCGAGCGCATCCGGTACGAGCGGACCAACCGGCTCGGCCTGGAGGGCGCGGGCGTATCGGGCCGGACGTCGCTGACCCAGTGGATTCCCGGTCTGGGCGTCTCGTGGGAGGCGACGGCGCGAACGACCGTTTTCGCCGGGGCGCACCGAGGGTTCGCCCCGCCGCGAACCGAGGACGTGATCTCGAACTCGTCCGGCGCCGTCGTGGAGCTCGATCCCGAGCTCTCGTGGAACTGGGAGCTCGGCGCGCGCAGCCGGGTCGCTCCCGGCGTCGAAGTGGATGCGACGCTCTTCCGGATGGACTACGAAAACCAGATCGTGCCCGCGAGCCTCGCCGGCGGCGTCGGCGCGACCCTCACGAACGGCGGCGAGACGCTGCACGAGGGGGCCGAGCTCTCCGCCCGGTTCGACTCGGCCCCGCTGACCGGTTCGGCACACGACGTTTTCCTGCGCCTCGCCTGGACCTGGGTTCCCGTGGCGGAATTCCGGGGGGAGCGGTTCAGCGGCGTGAGCGGCTTCGGCGGCGTGCGCGTGACCGGCAACCGCCTGCCATACGCGCCCGAGCAGCTCGTCACCGCCGGCATCGGCTACCGCCACCCTTCGGGTCTCGAGGGGGTTCTGGAGGGCGTCCACATCGGCGAGCAGTTCGCCGATGACCTGAACTCGCGGGCACCGTCGCCGGACGGACAGCGCGGTCTCCTTCCGGGACACACCCTCTGGAACGCGACGGTCAGCTGGGAAGTGGACGCGATTCGCTCCGCTCTTTTCCTGACCGTGAAGAACCTGTTCGACCGGACCGTCATCGTCGACCGGTCGCGCGGGCTTCTGCCCGGGAATCCGCGACTCGTCCAGGCGGGAGTGAAGGTCCGACTCTAGGGCCGGCGCGCTCTCAGGTCGTCCACGCCACCCGGATGAAACGGCGACCGAGACGGATCACGACAGGCCCTTCCGCGAGGCTCTCTTCGGGGTCGCGCACCTCCCGCGGGGCGCCGCCCGCGTCCGGGTAGACCCGCAACGCGCCCTCGGCGATCTTCCGCCTCGCTTCGCGCATCGAGGCGCAGAGTCCGACAGCGACCAGGGTTCGCGCCGCGGTCCCGTGCTCCCCGGCGGCCACCTCGCGGGTCTCGACTTCTTCCGGGACCTCCCCTTTCGAGAAGGCGCGCCGGAAGTCTGCCTCCGCGCGCTCGGCCGCATCACCCCCGTGGAATTCCGCGGTGATTCGGCGCGCGAGCTCCGCTTTGACGTCGCGTGGGTTGGCGCCCTCCTCGACCGTCCGACGCCGCTCTGCGATCTCGGCCGCGGGGAGGTCTGTGAGGAGCTCGAAGTAGCTCCAGATCAACCGGTCGGGGAGCGACATGAGCTTCCCGTAGATCTCCGACGGCGGCTCCTCGATCCCGATGGCGTTTCCGAGAGACTTCGACATCTTCTCCGTACCGTCCAGGCCGACGAGAAGAGGCAGGGTCAGAACGATCTGGGGTTCGAGCCCTTCCTCGCGCATGAGGTCGCGACCGAGGAGGAGGTTGAAGAGCTGGTCGGTGCCGCCGAGCTCGACGTCCGCCTTGAGCGCCACGGAGTCGTATCCCTGCGCGAGCGGGTACAAAAGCTCG
>DASRPJ010000163.1:0-3073 GCA_035646435.1 Thermoanaerobaculia bacterium
CGAAACCGGCCGCCGAGAAGGACGTCGCGGGTCTTCGTCGGGCGCTCGACCTCGCGCTGTCCGACTACGCCGCGAAGTGCGGATTTCTCGAGGCGGTCCTCGGCCTGTCGGGCGGGATCGACTCGGCCGTGACCGCGGCGATCGCGGCGGAAGCCCTCGGCGCGCAGAAGGTCCTCGGGGTCGCGATGCCCGGCCCCTACTCCTCGAAAGGGAGCCTGCGGGACGCCCGCGAGCTCGCGAAGCGACTCGGGATCCGCTTCATGGAAATCCCGATCGGTCCCGTGTTCGACGCGTACCGAGCCGTCCTCGGCCCCGCGTTCGGATCCGGTGACTGCGTGGCGGCGGAGGAGAACCTCCAGGCGCGGATACGCGGCGCGATCCTCATGGGCTTGTCGAACCGTTTCGGCTACCTCGTCCTCTCGACGGGCAACAAGTCGGAGATCGCCGTCGGCTACTCGACTCTCTACGGCGACATGGCGGGCGGATATGCGCTGATCTCCGACATACCGAAGACGCTCGTCTACGAGCTCGCGCGGGAGATCAACCGCGAGAGGGAGAAGATCCCCGCCGCGAGCCTGTCGAAGGCGCCGTCGGCCGAGCTCCGACCGAACCAGAAAGACAGCGACTCGCTGCCGCCCTACGAGACTCTGGATCCGTTGATCGAAGCGCTCGTCGACCGGTCCCTTTCCGTGGACGCCGCCGCCCGGCGCGCGAACGTCTCGAGCGATCTCGCGCGGGAGATCGCGCGACGGATCGACCGCAGCGAGTACAAGCGACGGCAGATGCCCCCCGGACCGAAGGTCACGGCGAAGGCGTTCGGGGAGGGCCGCCGCTATCCGATCGCGCACCGATTCCGTGTCTGAGCGGGAGGGCGCGGGCGGCGCGCCGGTCGCCGCCGCGGGTCACGCGGAGAAGTACGTCTGGAAGGACATCCCCGGGTCCTCCCACGACCGGCTTCGTCGCCGGATTCTCGCCATGCCCCCGGACCTTCGCCTCCTCGACCTCGGCGCCGCGGGGGGACACCTCGGCCGCGCCGTCCGCAGCCGCTGCTCCTTCCTCGCGGGCGTCGAGCCGGATCCCTCCCTGCCCGCGTCCGCGCGCGAGGGCTACGACGATTGGAGAGCCGTCGACGCGCTCGAGGCGGGTGACTGGGGAGATCCCTTCGACGTCGTCGTTTGCGCGGACGTGCTCGAGCACGTTCCGAGCCCGGTGGTGATGCTCGCCCGGATCCGGCGGTGGCTGCGCCCGGGAGGGATTCTTCTCGCCTCCGTCCCCAACGTCGCGAACGTGTCGGTGCGGGCCGCGCTGCTCTTCGGCCGGTTCGAGTACGCCGACCGGGGCATCCTCGACGCGACCCACGTGTCCTTCTACACGCGGGCGAGCGCCCGCCGGCTGCTGGCGGGCAGCGGCTTCGACGTCGTCTCCGCCACACCAACGGCGATGCCGTACGAGCTGGCGGTGCCCGCGCTCGGTCGGGGCGGGCTCGCGGTCGCCACGCGGGCTTTCGCGGAAGGGACCGCCCGAGTCTGGCCGACCCTCTTCGGCTACCAGTTCGTCTTCGAAGCAATCCGGCGATGAGCCCGCCGGTACCGGGAGGCAAGGCGTCTCTCGTCGTTCCGGCGTTCGACGAGCGCGAGCGGATCGAGCGCGCGATGTCCGAGATCGCGGCCTGGAGGCGCGGCAGACCGGGGGGTTGGGACTGGGAGGTGATCGTCGTCGACGACGGCTCCTCCGACGGCACGGGTGAGATCGCGAGCCGAGCGGCGGAAAAGGCAAATCTTCCGATCGTGCTCCTCCGGCACCCGGAGAACCGCGGCAAGGGCGCGGCGCTGCGGACCGGGGTCCTCGCGTCGACCGGCGACCCGCTCCTCGTCTCGGACACGGACCTCTCGACGCCTCTCGGCGAATGGGCCAAGCTCGCCGAGCGGCTCCCGACGCACCCGGTCGCGATCGGTTCCCGCGCGATCGACGAAGAGCTCGTGCGCAAGCGGCAACCGTTCTATCGGCAGTGGATGGGTAAGACGTTCAACGGCTTCGTCCGCCTCATCGCCGTTCGCGGGATCCACGACACCCAGTGCGGGTTTAAGCTCTTTCGCGGAGACGTCGCGCGCGACCTGTTCCGGCGCGCGCGGATCGACCGCTTCGCCTACGACGTCGAGATTCTCTATCTCGCGCGGAGGGACGGCCTCGCGATCGCCGAAGTCCCCGTCCTCTGGTTCAACTCGCCCGAGTCCAAGGTGTCCGTCGTGCGCGACTCGCTACGGATGCTGCGGGACCTCGTTCGGATCCGGTGGATTCATCGGAGACCGCCGATGGGCGCGGAGAACCGCTAGCAAAAACCGGGACGAGCCGCATCGCGACTCCGGCGGCGACGAGGGGCGCGAGAGCCGACACCGTGCGCGCGAGAGCCGTCTGCACGAGCCAGCGGGGGGCCGCGACGGCGAGCGCCGGCAGGAACAGGTAGGCCGCGAAACCGCAGGCGGCGAGCACGAGCAGGCGGGTGCCCGCCGGCGAGCGTTTCCCCGCGTCGAGGAGAACGGCGAGCGCCGCCGCCGCGATCCACGTGCGGGGGCCGGTTTCCGCGACCGCCGTCGAAAGGGCCTCCGCGATCCGGGGGACGAGCTCCGCGGGTCGGGTGAGCAGCGTGAAGTCGAAATCCCGCAGCGGAAGGCTTCCTCGCACGACCCGGTGGGCGGCGACGATGACGGCGGCGGGGAGTGCGAGGAGCGCGGCGGCGCGGGCGCCGACGCCGCGGCGCCCGAACGCGAAAAGAGCGGCGAGGACGAGCGCGGCCGCGACGAGGAACAGGCCCTCGTTCTTCGTGGAGGCGCAAAGCACGGCGGCGAGGGCGAGGCGGCGCGACGCTCCCCCGTCGGTCCGGTCGAGGCGGTCGCAGAACGCCGTCCCGAGCAGAAGGAACGCAAAGGAGAGCGGGACCTCCGCCATCCCGGTAGTGAAACCCCGGTAGAGCGGCTCGAAGTGAGCGAGGAGCGCGGCGGCCCCGAGAGCGAGGGGCCGGGACGCTCCGCGACGCCGAAGCCAGCCGAAGAGGAGGAGAAGCGTCGCGACCTGG
>DASRPJ010000164.1:0-2096 GCA_035646435.1 Thermoanaerobaculia bacterium
GTCGCCTCGTTCCAGAAGTACGCCCCGTGCTTCTTCTGGAAGCCGGCGGCGCGGATCTTCTCGGCGACCCCGAGCTCTTCGAAGATCGGCAGGTTGAAGGGGAGGAGCGACTCCCCGACGTGGAAGCGGGGGAACCTCTCGCGCTCGAGGACGAGCACGCGGCGGCCCGCGCGGGCGAGCGCGGTCGCCACCGTCGAGCCTCCCGGCCCGCCGCCGATGACGACCACGTCGAAGGTTTCCGCCACGGTCCGATTCTCTCAGACGGAGTCCGCCGATGCGGACCCGCGAGGAAGCTCAGACTAAGCTAGGAATCTCATGGCTGAAAGCTGACGGCTTGGCTTCCTCCGTCATCGAGTTCCGCGACGTCTGCAAGTCCTTCGGGTCGGGACCTCCGGTCCTCGACCATCTCTCGCTCCACGTGGCAGAGGGAGAGACGCTCATCCTCGTCGGGCCCTCGGGCTGCGGCAAGACGACCGCGTTGAAGCTCGTGAACCGGCTTCTCGACCACGAGTCCGGAACGGTGCTCGCTTTCGGCCGCGACGTCCGCGGTGAGGACCCGATCGCGCTGCGAAGGAAGCTCGGCTACGTGATCCAGGAGGCGGGACTCTTTCCGCACTGGAGCGTCCGGGCGAACGTGGAGGCCGTTCCGCGGCTCCTCGGCTGGAAGCCCTCCGCCATCCGGGCGCGGTCCGAGGAGCTCCTGGAGCTCGTCGGGCTGCCCGCCGGGGAGTTCGGCGAACGGCGCCCGCGCGAGCTCTCGGGAGGGCAGCGGCAGAGGGTCGGCGTCGCGCGCGCGCTCGCCGCCGACCCGCCGGCGCTCCTGATGGACGAGCCCTTCGGCGCCCTGGACCCCATCGCGCGGCGTTCGATGCAGCGGGAGTTCCTCGATTGGAAGAGGCGCGAGGGCTTAGCGGTCCTTCTCGTGACCCACGACCTGCGCGAGGCGTTCCGGCTCGGAGACCGCGTCGCGATCCTCGACCGCGGCCGCGTCCGTCAGGTGGGGACGCCGCGCGAGATCCTCGAGTCCCCCGCGGACGACTTCGTCCGCGAGTTCACGGAAGACGAGATCCCGGCGGTCGTCCCGTGAGCGACTTCGGCGACTTCTTCTGGGTCCGACGCGCGGAGATCTTCGCGCTGACGGGGGAGCACGTCCTGATCGTTCTCGCGTCGACGCTCCTCGCGGTCGTGATCGGCGTCCCGCTCGGCGTGGCCCTGACGCGCAGGCCGCGCCTCGCGCGACCGGTCCTCGGCTTCGCCAACGTCGTCCAGACCATCCCGAGCCTCGCCCTCTTCGGTTTCCTGATCCCGCTCCCGCTCGTCGGCGGCATCGGCGCGCGCACGGCCATCGCCGCGCTCGTCGTCTACGCGCTCCTGCCGATCCTGCGGAACACGTACACGGGAATTCTGTCGGTCGATCCGGCGGTCGTCGAGTCCGCGACGGGCCTCGGGATGACGCCGCGGCAGCGCCTGCGGCAGGTCGAGCTCCCGCTCGCCCTTCCGGTCGTGCTCGCCGGCGTCCGCATCGCGACGGTCATCTCGATCGGCCTCGCGACGATCGCGGCGGCGATCGGAGCGGGAGGGCTGGGCGTCCTGATCTACCGCGGGGTCGCAATCGTGGACCACCGCCTGATCCTCGCCGGGGCGGTGCCGGCCGCGCTCCTCGCGCTCGCCGCCGACGCGGGGCTCGGCCTCGTCGAACGAAGGCTCGCGCGATGAGACGAACGGCTTGGGTCGGAGTGCTCCTCGCGCTCCTCGCGTCCGGCTGCAAGCGGGGTGAGGAGCGGCCGATCACGATCGGCTCGAAGAACTTTTCCGAGCAGGTCATCCTGGGCGAGATCGCCGCGCAGGGCCTGGAGGCGCGCGGCCTCCGGGTGAACCGGCGCCTGAACCTCGGCGGCACGTTCGTCTGCCACCAGGCGCTCGTCGCGGGCGAGCTCGATCTCTACCCCGAGTACACCGGCACCGCATTCACCGCGATCCTGAAGAGGAAGCCGGTCTCCGATCCGAAAGCCGTCCGCGAAGAGGTCGCGCGCGAGTATCGCCGGCGGTGGAAAATCGTCTGGGCGCCGCCGCTCGGCTTCGAGAACACGTTCGCG
>DASRPJ010000165.1:0-2911 GCA_035646435.1 Thermoanaerobaculia bacterium
TCGAGGAGAACGTGGGCGCGGCGTCGGTGTCACTCGACACGTCGGAGATCGAGGAGCTCGATCGCGCGCTGTCGCCCGACAACGTCGCGGGGCCGCGCTACAACGAAGAGCGGGCGGCGACGATCGACCGTTGAGGGAGTAGTCTCCTCCAGTCATGGACGCCCATGAGCTCAGCGCCAAGAGCTGCGTTCCCTGTCGGGGCGGGATTCCGCCGCTCACGGAAGAGAAGGCGCGCGAGCTCTCGGGGGCCGTCCCGGGATGGGCGCTCCTGGAGAGCGGCACCCGGCTGGTGCGCCGCTTCGAGTTTCAGGACTTCAAGGCCGCCATGGAGTTCGTCAACCGCGTCGCCGGGCTCGCCGAGGAAGAAGGGCACCATCCCGACTTCGAGATCCACTGGAACAAGGTCGAGCTGACGTTGTGGACCCACAAGATCGGCGGGCTCCACGAGAACGACTTCATCCTCGCTGCGAAGATCGACAGCCTGCTCGAACGGCCGGCGGCGCGCGGGGAGCCGGTCGGCTAGATCTTTTTTCCGGGCAGGACGACGAGGACCGCGCCGAGCACCGCGGCGCCGAGCGACAGCCAGCGGATCGTCTCCCACGCGTCCTTCTTCTTTCTCTCGTCGCTCGAGACGGCGGTCTTGATCGCGCCCTCGAGGGTGTCGTACCCGCCGCGCTGAACGGTGCCGAGGACGAATCCCGCGAGACCGACGACGAGCACGATGATGCCCAAGCGTCTCATGAGAACTCCATTCTTATACTGCCCTCAGCCGCTTCTGTCATCCCGAGCGCTCCCCCGTTTGTCATCCCGAGCGCTCCTCCATTTGTCATCCCGAGCGAAGCGAGGGATCTGGTCTCCGTCGAGAGAGCCACAGATTCCTCGTCGCTTCGCTCCTCGGAATGACAAGGAAAACGCGGCTGCTCGGAATGACAAGCAAGCTCAATACCGCGGCATCCCGGGCTCGACCTCGGCGGCCCAGCGGTCGATGCCGCCGGCCAGGTTGCGCACCTTCTTGAAACCGGCCTCCTGCAGGAGGCGGACGGCCTTCGCGCTGCGGCCCCCCATCTTGCAGTGGACGACGATCTCGTCCGCGGTCGAGAGCTTGTTCAGGTTCTGGGGGAGCGTGCCGAGAGGGATCTTCACGGAGTCGGGGAGCGAGCAGATCGCGAACTCGTGCGGCTCGCGGACGTCGACGAGAACGAAGTCTTCGCCGCGGTCGCGCAGCGACTTGAGGTCCTGGACCGAGATCTCCGGGATTCCGCCCGCCGTTGCCGCCGCCATCGTCGCCTCCTGCGGGATGCCGCAGAACGCCTCGTAGTCTATGAGCTTCGTCACCGTCGGGTTCGGCCCGCAGACGACGCAGTCCGGATTCTTGCGGAGCTTGAGCTCGCGGAACCGCATCGCGAGCGCGTCGACGAGGAGGAGGCGGCCCACCAGGGAGTCGCCGCTGCCGAGCACGAGCTTGATCGTCTCGGTCGCCTGGATCACGCCGAGGAGCCCCGGCAGGATGCCGAGCACGCCTCCCTCCGCGCAGGAGGGGACGAGCCCCGGCGGCGGAGGCTCGCTGTACAGGCAGCGGTAGCACGGCCCCTTTTCCGCCCAGAAGACCGACGCCTGCCCCTCGAATCGGAAGATGGACGCGTAGACGTTCGGCTTGCCGGTCAGGACGCACGCGTCGTTGACGAGATACCGCGTCGGGAAGTTGTCCGTGCCGTCCGCGACGACGTCGAAGTCGCGGAAGATCTCGAGGGCGTTCTCGCTCGTGAGCCGCGTCTCGTGAGGGACGATCGTCACGTTCGGGTTGATGTCGCGGAGCCGCTCCGCCGCGGCCTGGAGCTTCGGGCGGCCGACGTCGGAAGCGCCGTAGAGGATCTGGCGCTGGAGGTTCGAGTCGTCCACGACGTCGAAGTCGACGAGCCCGATCGTTCCGATGCCCGCGGCGGCGAGGTAGACCGCGAGCGGCGACCCGAGCCCTCCGGCGCCGATCGCGAGCACTCGGGCGGCCTTCAGCTTCTTCTGTCCGTCGACGCCGACCTCCGGCATGATCAGGTGGCGCGAGTAGCGCCGGATCTCCTCGTTCGAGAGGTCCGCTCCCCCTGCGATCGACGGCACGATCGAGAGCATGTCGTCCGCGGAGAGGCGCGTCTCGTCCTTCTCGAGGTAGCGGACGTCCTCGTCGTTCTTGTACAGGTTGACGAAGGAGCGGACTTTTCCGGCGTCGTCGTACAGGTGCTTCCGAAGCGCGGGATGCCGCTCCACGAGCGCTCCGAGCGCCGTCCCCACGGTCGATCCTTCGACTTCGACGGTCGCGGCGCCGTCCACGTAGGGGCGGAGCGGCGTGGGCAGGAGGATGCGGGGCATGCTGTAACTACGTCCTTTCCTCGAGAATCGCTTCTCTTTCGAACTCGCCGGTCTCCTCGAGAAGCGTCCAGGCCGTGACCTCCGCGGGCACGCCGCCCTCGACCGCGCAGACAAGATAGTGGAAAAAGGGGAACGCGTGGTCCCGGTCGTAGACGGACGGCGCCGCGGGATGGTCGGGGTGCGAGTGGTAGAAGCCGAGGAGCGAGAGGTTCTCGGCGAGGGCGAGACGCTCGACGCGCAGATAGTCCTGCGGAGACACCTCGTAGCGGCGCGCCCTCTCCTCGCCGCGGGAGTTCTCGATTCGCTCGACGCGCACGACGTGCGCGGGCTCCCCCTTCCGCCCGAGAAGCGCGCCGCAGCACTCCTCGGGGTACGCCTCCCGGCCGTGCGTACGAATCTCGTCCATCACCGGGATCGGGATCTCGATCACGCCCTACCCCAGAACTCTTCCGAAAGGTAGCGGGTCCCGCCGTCGGGGAGGACGGTCACGACGGTCGCCGGCTCGCCGCCGAGCTCGCTCGCCACCCGGAGCGCCGCGGCCACGTTCGCG
>DASRPJ010000166.1:0-5973 GCA_035646435.1 Thermoanaerobaculia bacterium
ACGGGCTGGAAGAGCCGCGACAGGAGGCCGGTCGAGAGGAGGAGGATCAACGCGAGAAACCCGAAGGGTGCGAGCATCGCGTAGACGCGGGCCACGGAACCCCCGAAGACGGAAACCACCACCCCGCTGCCGTCGAGGGGCGGAATCGGGATGAGGTTGAAGACTCCGAGGAGGACGTTCACGACGATGAACTGGAAGAGCACGTAGGTGAGCGGGGCCAGGGTGCCCGACGCGAAGCGGTCGCCCTGTAGGGCGAGGCCGAGATCGTAGATCGACTGGGGAGACGCCGCCTTGATCCCGAGCATCACCCCGATCGCGATCGAGGCCAGCAGGAAGTTCGACAGGGGGCCGGCCGCGGAGACGACGAGGTTCGCGAGCCGCGGGTTCCGGGTATTGGCGAGGTTCACCGGCGTGGGCTTGGCCGCGCCGAAGATGAGCCGTCCCGCCGAGAGGATGTACATCATCGCGGGCAGGATCACGCTGCCGAAGGGGTCGAGGTGACGGATCGGGTTCAGGCTGATGCGCCCGAGGTCGCGCGCAGTGGTGTCGCCGAACCGGAGCGCCGCGTACGCGTGCGCCGACTCGTGGAACGAGATGGCGAAGAGGATGACCGCGAGCTGGATCGCGAAATCGACGATCTTGAACGCCACTCGCCCCAATATAGCCGGGAAATGGGGGGGAAACGAAGTGCCCCCGGTCGGGGGCGAAACCTTTCCGGCGGCGGGGCGTCTCTGCCAGCAGGCGTGAAGGCTTGAGTGGCGGATTGAGCGACGACCGCACTCTCCTCGAGCGAATCCGTCGCGGAGACGCGGACGGCGCGGAGGAGCTGTTCGAACGCTATGCCGCGTCCCTCCTCCGGTTCGCGGACCGAATGCTTTCGGACCGGGAGACGGCGGAGGAAGTGACACAGGAGGTTTTCGTCAAGGTGATGACCCGGGCTCATCAGTACGACGGGAGGGCGGCGGTGTCGTCCTGGCTGTTCGCGATCTGCGCGAACGCGTGCCGCGACCGCAGAAGGCGCGACCGCCGGGCGATCGTCGTCCCGCTCGAAGCGGTGCCGGACCTTCCGTCGAAGGGGGATGGGATCGAGGCCCGTATGGACGCCCGCGGCAAGCGCCTCGCCGTGCGCCAGGCCCTCGCCCTCCTCTCCGAGGAGCAGCGCGAAGCGCTGATACTGGCCCGCTATCACGGGCTGCCCTACTCCGAGATCGCGAGCGTGCTCGGGATCTCGGTTGGAGCCGTCAAGACCCGAATCTTCCGCGCCGTCGAAACGCTGAAGGCGCGATTTTCCGAAGGAGAGGCCTCATGGAATGCCGTGAACTGACCGAGCTCGCGATGGGCCGGATCGTGGGGGATGCAAGTCCGGCGGAACGGGACGCCCTCGCCGAGCACGTCGGCAAGTGCGCCCGCTGCGCCGCCGACCTCGTCGCGCTCGAAGCGACGTGGGAGGACCTCGGCGCGGACCCGGGCGCGCGCGTCACCCCCGAATTCCGCGCGGCGACCCTCGAGCTGCTCGAAGACGAAATGGTTCGGGGGCGGGTCCGCGGCTTCCGCGCGTCGCCTCGCGCCTCCTTCCCGCTCTGGCAGGCTGCGGCGGCTCTCGTAGTCGCCGCTTCGGCCGGCTTCCTCGCGGCGCGCGGGGGGCTCGGCACGCGGGAACCGGCGGCAGCGGCCGCGCGGGCACCCGCGTCGCCGGCGGCGGCGGCCGCTTCGTGGCCGGACCTGGGCGGCGCGCCCCGTCTTTCGAACGTCGCCTACCGGAGTGACGAACCGGGCAAGGTCGGGATCGAGTTCGACGCGACGACGCGTCACTCCATCGTCGGCACTCCGGACGACCCGCGGGTGTCGAGCCTGATCGCCTATCTCCTCTCGAACAACGCCGAGACCGCCGGAGAGAAGTCCCGTGCGATCGAGCTCGTCTCCGAGAACTTCGGTCCGGGCGCGGCTCCGGCCTCCCCCGAAATCGTCTCCGCACTCTCCACGACGTTGAAGCGCGACCGCAACCCGGGCGTCCGAAAGAAGGCCGCGGAAGCGCTCGCCTCTTTTCGCTCGACGCGCGAGATCCGGACCGCGCTCCTCGACAGCCTCGCGAACGATCCCAACCCCGGCGTTCGGCTCGTCGCGGTCGACGCCCTCGCGGCGGCGGCGAAGGAGTCGCCCGACCCGCGGACGATCCGGTCGCTGCGCGAGAAGGCGTTCGACCCGCAGGAGAACGGGTTCGTCCGCGCGCGGGCCGCGTCCGCGCTGAAGGCGATCGACCTGTGAGCCGGCGTAACCCGGAGACCGGCCCGGCGTCTCTCCACATCATGAGCTCGTCTCCCGGCGACCGAACGGAGAGGACCGATCGGGCCGTTCTCTGGCTGCTCCTCGTGATCGGCACGCTCCTCATGCTCGTGGCGGCGGGGACCGCGCGCGGCGAAGAGTCTGCAACGCGCACGGACCGTTTCACCGCGTCGCTGCCGGCTGGCTCGACGCTCTCGATCGAAAACGTGTCCGGCGACGTCACGGCGGGCCCCGGCGCGGAGTTCTCCGCGGTGGCGACGGTGGTGGTCGCGGCTCCGACGAAGGCCCGGGCGGAGGAAATCCTCGGCAACGTCCGCCTCGTCCAGTCACGCGACGGAAGCGTCTTCTCGATCGAGAGCCGCTGGCCGGAGAGCCGGTGGCGCTTCGACCAGGACCGCCGGGGGCGTCAACGGCGCGTTGCCCGCTGCCACGACTGCAAGATCACGGCGCGCTTCGACGTGACCGTCCCGCCCGGGGTGACGGTCGAGCTCGAGACCGTCAACGGAAGCGTCCGGGCGCGGAATCTCGACGGCGATCTCCAGCTCCGGACGGTCAACGGCGCCGTCGAAGCGAGGGGCGTGCGCGGGTCGCTTCACGGAGAGACGGTCAACGGCAACGTCCTCGTCGACGCGGTCTCCCTGCCGCGCGGCGCCTCCCTCTCGCTCGAGACGGTGAACGGCGCGGTGACGCTCACGCTTCCCAAGGACGCGCGATTCGACTTCTCCGCGTCCACCCTCCACGGCTCGATCGCTTCGACGTTCGCGCTTCCGCGGCGCGCGAAGGACGCGGACGAAACGGTCCTTCGCCGGAGGGCCCACGAGGACCGCGCCGACCGAAGAGTCATCGTGCGGGGGCACGGCACGGAGAGCGAGACGGTCGTCGTCGACCTGAAGGAAATCGAGCGCGAGCTCGAAGAGTCCATGAAGCACGTCGGCGTCGAGATCCGCGAGGCCGTGGAAGACGGCGTGCGCGACAGCGTCGCGGATGCCGTGCGCGAGGGAGTGGCCGGCGGCGTGCGCGGCGGCGTTCGCGGCGTACGGGCCGCCCGCGGGCTTCGGATCCTGGACCCCCGGCGCGCTTACTCCGGCCGGGTCGGGGACGGCGGCGCCCGGGTGCGCCTCTCCGCTCTCAACGGATCGATCCGGCTTCTCGCGAGCGGGACCCGACCCGAGGACGCCCGTCCGGTCGTCCTCGAGCGGCGCTCGTTCGTCGTGACCGTCCCGGCGGTTCGCGTGCGCATTCCGGAAGTGAAGATCCAGGTCCCCGAGATCAAGGTCATCGCGGCGCACCCGGACTTCGAGGTCCGTGGGAAGCCGCTCGTGTTCCAGACGGACGCACCCGTTCTGCGGGGCGACGTCGCCGGCGATTTCCTGTCGACCGGCGGAACGTCGAGTTACAAGATCGGCGACGTCTCGGGGCGCGTGAAGATCCTGACGCACGCCGGCGAGATCGTCGTCGGTTCCGCCGGCGCCGGCGCGGACGTGAAGACGCTCGGCGGCGACATCCGGCTCGGCCCCATCAAGGGGAACCTCGCCGCCCAGACCATGGCCGGAGACGTCCGCGCCCAGTCCGTGGCCGGCACCGCGCGCGTCGAGACGTCCGGCGGGGACATCCGGCTCGGACGGGTGGACGGGTGGCTGAAGGCGCGCACGGGCGGCGGCGACATCGTCGTGCCGCTCGTCGGCGGTGCCATCACCGCCGAGACGGCGGGCGGCGACGTGCGGATCGCCGTCGGCGCGCGACAGCTTCGCGAAGGAGTGTCGATCGTGAGCGGGGGCGGCGACGTCACCCTCACGCTGCCTTCCGACTTCCGCGGCAACGTCGACCTGACCGTCAACGGGGCGGACCTTTCCGAGCGAGCGATCCGCTCCGACTTTCCCGAGATCGCGATCTCCCGCCGCGACAACGCGGCCCGCGGTACGGGTGCGTTGAACGGCGGCGGGACCACGGTCAAGGTCCAGACGAGCTCGGGGGCGATCAACCTCCGGCGGGGGCCGGCCGCGCAGAAGTAAACGAAAGGAACCTTCCCTGCGTCGAACGAAAGGCGCAGCCCTCCTTTATGGCGCGACGGAAGTCGCGCCCTTTTTTCGGGGTCATTTTTTTCCGGGGTCAGGCGTGTAGTTTGGCTGTTTGGCTTACCGGGCACGCATGTGACCTGATCCGTAATAACGCCAATTTGCACGCCTGACCCCAAGCGCGCAAGCGCGCTATCGGTTGGCAGTCGCGGCAGCCTTCGCGTAGAGCTTCCAGCGCGGCCCTTCGAAGAGGACGCGGGGCGATCCGGGGTGATCGGGAGGAAAGAGGCGGGGGGCGGGCTGTCCGGCCCGCGTGCGGACGAGGAAGTAGTCGAAGGACTTCCCGTGGAGGTCGGCGTCGAAAGCCTCCGGCGTCCACTCGAAGCGCGGCGGGAAGGGGGGCGGCTCGGCGCCCGGCCGAAAGCGCACCGGCGACTTGGGAAGCTCCGCGAAGCTGTAGCACGCGAGGCCGCCCGCCCGCGCCTGGTAGTACGCGTGAGCGTGGAGGTAGATGGGCGGCCCGACGACCTCGCTTCCCCGGTCGAAAACGAGGCCGAGGAGCCGCCCCCCCGGCTTCGTGCGCGCGAGGGCATCTTCGAGCTCGCCCATCTCCGAGTCGGTGCGCTCGAAATGCGCGAGGTGCACCCGCGCCGTCTCGAGCGAGAGCGCGAGGAGCGCGAGCCCCGCGAGCCAGCCGGCGAGTCGGCGCCGGCGCAGCTCGACGGGACCGAGGACGGCGAGGAGGGCGAGCGCCACGGGAAGGAAGCGGTGGCTGATGGGCTCGACGAGCTTGTACGCGACGGGAGCGAAGAAATAGGCCGCGACCGTCAGCGCGAGCACGAGCTCGGGCGCCGCCGTCCCCGGAGGCGCCGGGAGGTTCCCGAAGCGGGCCTCCTCGACGGGCACGCGGGTCTCGATCGCGCGCAGGACGACGAGCAGAAGGACGACGCCGAGGAAGTACACCGCCAGCCTCTCGCCCGAGCCGTCGCGGTAGACCGCGAAGCTGTGCGCGAGCCACCGCCGCAGCGTCTCCTCGAGCGGCGCGAACCGGGCGCTCTCCGCCGCGACGAGCCGCGCGAGCTCGTTCCTTCCCGACGCCTCGCCCGAGGCCGCGAAACCGGACCGCGCGAGCCAGAACCACACCGCGACCGCGGAGGGGAAGGCGGCCACAAATGCGCGCAGGGCACCGTACAGGGTGCGGCGGAACCCGAGCGCGGGAACCGTCGCGGCGGCCTGAATGACCGACGCCGCTACGAGCCACACGTACGCCTGCGGGTGCGCGTAGAAGGTGGCGACGGCAAGCCCGCCGAAGAAGGCGAGCCGTTGCCATGACGGCGCTCGGATCGCCTCCGCGAGAGCGGCGAGCGAGAAGAGCGCGAGCGTGACGCCGAGTGCGTAGGGGACGAAGCCCCAGAAGACCCACGCGTTCAGGGCGATCCCCGCGCCGAGCGCTCCGTAGAGCGCGGGACGGTCGTTCGCGTGGAGGTACGCGGCGAGCGCGAGCGGAAGCCCGGCGACGCCGATCACCGTGACGAGCCGCGTCGCGGTCTCGACGTCCACGAGGAAAGCGAGCGCGTGGCTCAGGAGGTAGAAAAGGAGATAAGGGCTCCGGCCGAAGTCGAGCGTGAAGAAGTCGCCGAAGGCGCGGTCACCGGCATGGTGGATCGCCGCGCCC
>DASRPJ010000167.1:0-4680 GCA_035646435.1 Thermoanaerobaculia bacterium
GATCGACGCCTCGACGACGCCCGCGGTTTCCGCCGATCAGGCGAAGGCCGCCGTGGCTTCGCACCTTTCCGGCTTCGCGGCCGATCTCTCCGGCCGCCCGGAGCTCGTCCTCGTTCCCTTCGCAAACGGCGAGGCGACGCCGGCGAACGAGGGCCGCGGCTACAGCTACCGTCTCGCGTGGGAAGTCCATCCGGAAGTGCGCGGGAGCGTCGGCGGGTGGGAAGCTTTCGTCGACGCGCAGAGCGGGGAGCTCCTCGCGTTCCACGACCGGAGCCTGTACCTCGACCAGAAGAAAGTCGTGGGCGGCATCTTCCCGCTCTCGAACGACGGCAACTCGCCGAACGGGGTTCCGGACGGCGTCGAGCAGCCCGGCTACCCGATGGGTCACGCCTACGTCTTCGACTCCCAGGGGAACCAGATCCAGGCCAACAGCGAGGGGCTCGTCTCCGTCGAGGGCGAATACTCGACGGCGCTCGCCGGACCGTTCCTGCGGATCATCGACGTGTGCGGGGCGGCGGAGGAGTCCACCCTCTGTTCGGGGCTCGATCTCGGAACGAGCGGCGGCACGGACTGCGCGGTCCCCGCGGGACACTCCGCCGGGGACACGCACGCCGGACGGACCGGCTTCTACGAGCTCAATCGCGTGATGGACCAGGCGAAGAGCTGGCTCGGACCGGAGGCGCACGCCACCTCTCCCGCCGGCTGGTTGAACCGTCAGCTCCCGGCGAACATGAACGTCGACCTCACCTGCAACGCGAACTTCAACCCGATCAACCTCGACGACCCGGCCGCCGGCATCATGAACTTCTTCAAGAGCGGTCCGCACGCGACCAACCCGACGATCGTCTGCCGCAACACCGGCGAGATCGCGGCGGTGTTCGACCACGAGTGGGGCCACGGGCTCGACTCGTTCGACAACTCCGCGGGCGTGTCGATGCCGGGCGAGGCCTACGCCGACATGACCGCGATGCACCGGCTGAACAAGTCGTGCATCGGGCGCGGCTTCTATGCGGCGAACTCCCGCGGCGGCGTCTGCGCCGGAGACGGAGACGCGTGCACGGAGTGCAGCGGGGTGCGCGAGGCGGACTGGAAGAAGCGCCAGTCCGGCAAGCCGCACGACATCTCCTGGGTTCTCGGCCAGCACCCGACGATCCCCGGCTCCTGTCCCGTCAGCCCGGTGAGCACGGCTCCCATCTCCCCGACGCCCTTCAACTCGGGACCCTGCCTGCGCAACACGCACTGCGAGGGCTCGATCATCACCGAGGCGGTGTGGGACCTCCTGAAGCGTGACCTGCCCTGTCACGGCGCGCGCTGGGAGAGCTACCCGGGCGGCGCGGTTTACGGCGGCCGCTGTACGGCCGGCGCCGCGACGACGATCGACGAGCGCTCCGCGCAGGTGCTCGGGACGCGCCTCTTCTACCTCGCCTCGAACGGAATCACGCTCGGCTACCAGTGCGATCCCTCGATCGGGGGGTGCACGGCCGGCAGCTGGTACCTGAACTACCTCGCGGCCGACGACGACGACGGGCTGCTCGCGAACGGCACGCCGCACATGGTCGCGATCAACGACGCGTTCGTGCGGCACGGCCTCGCGTGTCCGCCCCAGGCGCCGCCGGCGGGAATCATGAACTTCGGTTGCGCCGCGACTCCCGCGCCCACGGTGAAATCCACGGTCACAGCGACGGCGGGCGTCCGCAGCGCGACCATCACTTGGACTCCGGTCCCGGGAGCGGGCGAGTACTGGATCCTCCGCACCGACGGCGTCCACGGCTGCGACATGGGCAAGACCCGCGTGGCGCAGGTCGCGGCGACCTCGCCCCTCACCTTCACCCAGACCGATCTCCTCGACGGGCTCACGTACTACTACAGCGTCGTCGGAGTCGGCGGCGCCGCCGGCGTCGGCATCGACTCCTGCGCGGGCGCGATGAGCGACTGCGCGCCCGTGACGCCCCTTGCCCCGAACGGCGTCGCGGGTCCCGGCCTCGCGCTCGCCCAGAAGGGCGCGCCCGTCATCGAGACGGGCGACCGCGACTCCTTCGTGGACAACTGCGAGACGGCCCGGATCGACCTCGACGTCGTCAACAGCGGGAGCGTCGGGCTCACGGGAATCCGGATCACGGGGATCCAGCCTTCCTCGGGCGAGACGCGCATCCTGACGACCCTGCCGATCGTGGTGCAAAGCCTCCCGAACGGATGCGGCGCCGCCGACTCCCGGACTCCCGCGAGCTTCCGCTTCACCGCGGGCGGCCTCGCGTCCCAGTCGATGCTCACGTTCCAGGTGACGATCACCGCGAACGAGCTCTCGACGCCGGTCACCGCGACCGTCACGATCGAGGAGGCGGAGACCGACTGGACTCTCGGAAACGTCACTTACGGCTTCGAGAACGACACGCAAGGCTGGAGCGTGAAGTCGGGGACGTTCACGCGCTCGAACACCGGCGGCGGCGCGAACGGCCCACAAAGCTTCTACATGGCGTCCTCGACGGCCGACGACGCCGCGTGCGACGACATCCGGTCGCCGAAGATGATCCTGACCGGCAGCTCGACGTTGTCGCTCTCCAACCAGTTCCTGATCGAGCCGGAGAGCGGGGGCTTCTACTACGACCGCGCGAACGTCGGGTTGACCGACGAGGCGACCGGTTCCCGGATCGTGATCGCTCCCGACGGCGGCCGCGTGTACAACGCTTCGGGCGGCAACCCCGAGGACAACGCCTGCACCAACCTCGAAGGCGGGTGGGCGAGCGCCGGGCCCGCGTGGATGGAGAGCACCTGGTCTCCGGCGGCCCTCGGTGCGGCGAACGTGGCCGGTATCCCTCTGCGCCTCTCCGTCCGGCACGGCACCGACTCGATCACGTCGCTCGCCGGCTTCTGGTTCGACGAGGTGACCCTGACGAACGTCCTCCTGGCGGGTCCGGACTCCCAGTCCGACGTCTGCAACCGGGCGCCGAACGCGGTGGATGACACGGCAACGACCGCGATGAACACTCCGGTGACCATTGCGGTCCTCGCCAACGACACCGACCCCGACGGCGACTCTCTGACCGTGACCGCCGTCAGCGATCCGCCGCGCGGAACGGCCGCCGTGAACGCCAACGGCACCGTGACGTACACGCCCGACGCCGGCCTCTCCGGCGCCGATTCCTTCACCTATACCGCAAGCGACGGCCGCGGCGGCTCGGATACGGCCACGGTCGCGATCACGGTCCGCGCGCCGGATCTCCAGGTCACGAACGTCGTCGCCAGCAACGCGAAGCCGAAGGAGGGAGACCGGGTCACGATCACGGCGACCGTCTCGAACCCCGGAACGGCACCCGCGGCTGCCTCGAAGACGGAGTTCCTCCTCGACGGAGCGTCGGTCCTCGGTCTCGCCGACACCGCGGCGATCCCCGCGGGCGGGTCGGTTACCGTCTCGGTTCCGTGGGACACCCGCGGCGTCAAGGGTGAGCACGTGATCCGCGTGACCGCCGATCGGGCGGCCGCGGTCGCCGAGTCCAACGAGGGCAACAACGCCGGCAACTACACCGTCACCGTTCAGGGCAACAAGGTGCAGAACGGGTCCTTCGAGCAGCAGAGTTCGTCCGGCACCACGCCCGAGGGCTGGTCGGGACAGTCGACGAGCTCGGGCAGCGCGACCTGGAGCGAAGGGGGGAGCGACGGCAACAAGAGCGCCGCGACCTCCGGCAACGGCGGCAACGCGGCCGCATCGGGGTCTCCCTCGTGGACGAGCGCTCCGATCGCGGTCGTTCCCGGAGAGGTCCTGACGCTGGCCGTCTCGGTCCAGTCGCTGAGCGCCTCCTCGGCGGCGTCGGCGGGGCTGGTTTACCTCGGAGCGGCTGGCCAGGTGCTGAACTCCGTAACCCTGCTGACGGCGCCGCTCACGACGAGCGGTTTCGCGAAGCTCCAGCAGGTCGTCACGGTGCCGGCGGGTGTCACGCAGGTGCGGGTGAAGCTCGTCGGGTTCTCGCCGACGGACCTGAAGACGTCCGGGACCGTTCGCTTCGACGACGTGGGGCTCTTCGGCAACTAGTCGCAAAGAGGGGTCAGGCAGGTAGTTTGGTCTTATTGGACCGACGCGGAATCCAATAACGCCAAACTGCACGCCTGACCCCGCCTTTTTTTGAGGTCGGGACGCGGCTCTTTCTGGGGGGTTCTCCTCATTGTCGGTCCTCCTCCCGGCTGGTGGGATGGGAGGCGAAAAGGGAGGACCCGATGCCACACCGCCCTCGTCCTGCAACGACTCTTTCTCTCGCTCTCTTCGCGCTCGCCCTCACGGTCCCCGTTTCGCTCCTCGCAATCGTCTCGCCGGAGAAGAAGGCGGGCGCGCAGAAGCTCGTCTTCTTTCACCCGGAGCTCGGTCTGCCCGCGCAGGCGCGCACGCTCGACCGACTCGCCGCGCCGCTCGCGGGAAGGCTCCGCGACGAGCTCCGCCGCCTCGCGGGAACCCGCGACGGCTCGGGCCCGCGGATCCTCGGGAAGGAGACGCCCGAGCTCGTCCCGGCCCTCTACGACCTGCGCTCCGGCCGGTGGGACACGATCGTCCTCGCGAAACCGCTCGTTCCGGGTAACGGCGCCGGAAACGACCTCACGTGGTCGGGCATCCGAGCGGCCAAGCCGGCAGACGAAGCGGAGTTGAAGAGCGCCGTCTGGTCCGCTTTCACCGCGTACCTCGGCGAGTTCCGC
>DASRPJ010000168.1:0-2268 GCA_035646435.1 Thermoanaerobaculia bacterium
GGGCGTGACGTCGAAACCGCGCACTCCGGCCACCTCCGCGAAGAGCTCGGGCGCGGTAACGTGCGGGTTGCCGCCCGTTCCCGCCTCGACCCGAACGAAGTAGAAGCGGTCGCCGTCGCGATAGAAGACGCGGGTCGAGTCTCGTGTCCAGACCGGACGCCGACCGCCCGTCGTCGTCACCTGGATCCTCCTGCCCGGCTCGGGAAAGCTTTCGAGCACGACGTGAATCGTTTCACCTTCGTATTTTTCGTACGCGATCCAGCGCCCGTCGGGCGACACCACGGGGAAGTCCAAGTCTCCGGAAGCCCAGGTCTTCGCCCCGTCTTTCTGCCCGACGGACTGCAGTCGAATTGCCGCTCTCTCGGCCCAAACGAGAGTGCGTCCGTCCGGCGTGAAGGAGGCCGGATGCTTCTCGAACGTTCCTTCGGAGACGAGCAACTCGGCCTCGCTGCCGCCGTCCGTCTTCTGCCAGAAGATCTGCATGCCGCTCCCCGCGGCGGGATAGCCCGTGAAGGCCACTCTCTCTCCGTCGGGAGCCCACACGACGTAGTCCCAGGGGATGCTCTTCGTCCGCGGAAGCCGGGCCCGGGAGTTTCGGGCGAGGTCGTAGATCCAGATCTCGCCGATCCACGTGGCCACGGCGATCCGACGCCCGTCGGGAGAGATCCTCGGATATCGGCCGAAGGCGTCCGCGTCCAGCGGAAGCGGCTCCGGCGAGCCTCCCTGACCGACGCGGACCAGACGCATCAGCTCGCGCCCGCTTCCGCGAACGTACCCGGTCGCATAGACGAGCGTGCCGTCGTCGGAGACCGCGAACACGCCGCCGTAGTTGGCGATGGCCACGTCCTGCAGGATCGCGACGGAAGCTCCGGTCACTCGGCGCTTGCCCGCGTCGAAGGGCGCCGCCAGGAGGGTCCCGTCATCGCGGATGTAGACCAGGTGGCCGGAGGGAACATACCGGGCGTAGTAGGAGTCGATCCCGAGCCGTTTTGCTTCGCGCGTCGCGAGGTCGAGGGCGACGACGTGCGAACCGGCGCCCTCGTCGATCGAAAGAAGAACGGCCTTTCCTCCGGGAAGGCGCTGGGGCCAGTTCACGCCTCCTTCGTCGCGGCCGTTCGAGCGGATCGTCGGGATCGCGCGCGCCGGTTTCCCTCCCGCCGCCGGCACCTTCCAGATCCCCTGGTTCACCTCGTTGACGAACAGAATCTCGCCGTCCTCCCCCCAGTCTCCGCCGAAGAAGTCGCTGATGGGACCGATCGTCTGGGTCAACCCGGTTTCCAGCGAGAACTTCTTCAGCTCACCCGGCTTCGCCGTCCGGCCCGACACCTCGACCGCGAACGCCACCCACTGGCCGTCCGGCGAGAAGAACGGGCCCTCGGCGTTCTCGCTCCCGGGCACGCTCCGGGTCTCGCCGCGATCGAGGCGATGCACGAAGAGCTGCTGTACGCCCTTATCGCTCTCCGAGACGTACGCGAGCGTGCGCCCGTCGTTGGAGATCGCGACGACCGGTGAAGCCCAGCCGGCGAGACGCTCGCCGGCCGGGAGCGGCACGACCGCGCGGATCGGGCTGCCCGATCGGGATGTGTCCCGCCCTGGACCGGAGCCGGACCATCGGCCGATCGCGAAGGCGGCGGCGACGAGGACCAGCGCGACCGCTGCGGCGATCGCCGTCCGGGCGGAAACCGGGCGCCTTCTCGCCAGCGGCGCAACGACTCCGGTGACGTTCGGGCTCGAGAGGCCCCGAAGATCTCCGAGTGCTTCCTCGAGCTCGAGGCGCGCGTCGCCCGCGTCGTGGAGGCGCTGCTTCGGGTCCCGCTCGAGGCAACGCGCGAGCAGTCGCCGGACGATCGGCGGGGTTTCCGCCGGCAGGAGACTCCAATCGGGAGCCGTCTTGAGAACGGAGGAGAGCGTGTCCGAGACGGTTTCGCCGGTGAAGAGACGCCGGCCCGTCAGCATTTCGTAGAGAACGATCCCGAAAGCCCAGATGTCCGAGCGGCGGTCGACGGGGCGGCCGCGGACCTGTTCCGGCGACATGTACGCGGCGGTGCCGAGGATGACGCCCACTCCGGTCATCTGGTGGGAAATCGTCTGCGAGCGCGAAAGCGAATCGACGCCGGACGCGGACGGATCGGGTTCGAGCGCCTTCGCCAGGCCGAAGTAGAGGAGCTTGACCCTCCCGTCGCGGCCGACCTGCACGTTCGACGGCTTCAGGTACCGGTGCACGATCCCCTTTTCGTGCGCCGCCTCGAGCGCCTCGGCGATCTGGCG
>DASRPJ010000169.1:0-10288 GCA_035646435.1 Thermoanaerobaculia bacterium
ACCGCGATCCACTGGAACTGGTTCCGGGAGAGGGGCGCGATCGAGCCCGGGCCGGACGGGCGGTTCCGGACCGATCCGGCGAAGTTCCGCGAGGCGATCCGCTCCCTGACGAACGAGCTCCTGATGATCGAAGCAACCGGCGACTATGCGCGCAGTAACGCGCTCCTGGAGAAGTACGGCAAGTCGACCCCGGAGATCGAGGCAGTCATCGCGAAGTTGACCGACGTCCCGGTGGACATCACGCCGGTCTTCGTGGCGGCGGGAGAGCGATGAGAGGCGGCGCGCATCTTGCTGAGCATCTTCTCTTTTGACAAGGAGGTTCGAGTGAGCGAATCCGAAAACACGTCCGCGGGTGCTTCCTCCACGTCGGGCGGCGAATCGACGCCGGCCCGCAAGCGAGCCGCCCGCCCGCGTCGCAAGACGACCGGTGCGCGGCGCAAAACGACCGCCGGGGCCCGGAAGACCACGGCTCGCAGGACGACTTCGACGAAGCGCGGCAAGGGCACCGCGACCCGCAAACGGCGGCGCGCGGCGAAGGCGACCGGGATCCAGGCCTTTCTGAACGACCTCGCGAAGCGGGCGGACCAGGCCGGTTCGAAGATCTCCGACCTCTCCGAGGAAGGCACGGCCGCCGCGCGACGCACGCTCGGAAAGGTGAGCGCGAGCTCCAAGAAGACGATCACCCGGGTCAAGCGGGAGTGGGACGGCATGAACAACACGCGGAAGATCGAGTTCGTCGCCGGCCTCCTGGCGGCTCTCGCCGCGGCGGGCGCCGTTCGGAAGGCCACCCGGAAGTAGCGCCTTCGCCCCCGACGCCGGGAGACGAGCGCCTCCATCCCGCGAGCGCATGTCGGCGCAACCACCGGACGTTGCGGTTCTCTCTCTTCCCGGCCGCGACGAGCCGATCCGGTCGGAGCTCTATTCGACCGAACGGCTCGAAGAGGCCGCCGAGAAGCTGGGAAGGCTGCACGGCGCCCACGGCTTCCGAAAGGGCCGTCCGCTCCTCACCCGGCTGAAGGAGAACGGGCGGATCCTCCTCGATTCCTACCGGGCGGTTGCGGAAGCGATCCGTGAAGAGAGGACGATCTCGCCGGCGGCCGAGTGGCTCGTCGACAACTTCCACATCGTCGAGGAGCAGCTCCGCGAGATCCGGGAGGACCTCCCGCGCCGGTTCTACCGCGAGCTTCCGAAGCTCGACGCCGGTCCCCTCGAAGGCTATCCGCGCGTCTATGCGCTGACGGCTTTCTTCGTCTCCCACACCGACAGCCGTTTCGACCCGGAGACGCTCCGCCGATTCGTCGTCGCCTATCAGCGTTCGCAGCCTCTCACGATGGGCGAGCTGTGGGCGGTCGCGATCACGCTGCGCGTCGTTCTCGTCGAGAACCTCCGCCGGCTGGCGGAATCGATCGTCCGCCGCCGGCTGGCGCGCGAGGAGGCGGACGCGTTCGCCGACGCGCTGCTCGGGATCCGCGCCGATTCCTCACGGACTCCCGAATCGCTCGCCGCTCGCCTCCGATCGTTCGAGCGCCGCCCGCTGTCGATTCCGTTCGCGGTTCACCTGCTCCAGCGCCTGCGGGAGCGGGACCCCGACCAGACGCCGGCGCTCGTCTGGCTGACGGAAAGGATCGAGCAGCTCGGATCGACGCCCGACGACATCGTGCGGCGGGAGCACCACGATCAGGTGGCCACGCACGTCACCGTTCGCAACGTGATCACGAGCATGCGGCTCATCTCCTCGGTCGACTGGACCGAGTTCTTCGAGTCCGTCAGCCTCGTCGAAGAGGCGTTGCGCTCCGGGACGCGCGTCGCCGACATGGACTTCCCGACGCGCGACCGGTACCGGCACGCGGTCGAGGACCTCTCGCGGAGATCGCCGGTCTCGGAGATCGAGGTCGCCCGTCGCGCGGCCGACCGCGCCCGCAGGGCGAGGCAGGAGCCGGGGGGAGATCCCGCAGAGGAGCGCACGGCGGACCCCGGCTACTACCTGATCTCGCGCGGCCGGCAGTCGTTCGAACAGGAGCTCGGCTATCGCGTCCCGCTCACGCACTGGGTGCGGCGGGCGTACTTCGCGGCGGCGACGCCCGGTTACGTCGGCACGATCCTCGTCGCGACCGCCACGCTCCTCGCGCTGCCGCTCGCCTTGACGGCGGCGGCGGGCGCGTCCGCCTGGGAGATCGCGATCCTCGGTCTCCTCGCGCTCATCCCGGCTTCGGACGTCGCCGTGGCGATCGTCAACCGGGACGTGACGGAGCTCGTCGGCCCGCGCCGCCTTCCGAAGCTCGAGTTCGCCAGCGGGATTCCGGAGGAGCTCGACACGCTCGTCGTCGTGCCCGCGCTTTTGACGAGCGAGGCGGAGGTGCGAGAGCTCGCCGAACGCCTGGAGGTGCACTACCTCGCCAACTCGGACCGCGGGCTCCGCTTCGCCCTGCTCTCGGACTGGGCGGACGCCTCCGAGGAATCGACCCCGGAGGACGAGCCCCTCTTCGTCGCGGCGAGCGAGGCGATCGGCGAGCTGAACGATCGCCACGGCAGGCTCCCCGACGGCGCGCGGCGTTTCCTCTTCCTCCACCGCCGCCGGCTGTGGAACGCCCGGGAGGGCAAGTGGATCGGCTGGGAGCGAAAGCGCGGGAAGCTTCACGAGCTCGATCGCCTCCTTCGGGGCGGCGAGCCCACGACTTTCTTCCCGGTGGACGCGCTCGACCGCGCGGCGCTCGGGAGGGTGCGATACGTCCTCACGCTCGACGCCGACACGCGGTTGCCGCGGGGCGCCGTGCGCAAGCTCGTCGGCGCCATCGCCCACCCCTTGAACCGGCCGCTCTTCGACGAGCGCACCGGGCGCATCGTCGACGGCTACGCCGTCCTCCAGCCGCGGATCATGCCGACGCTGCCGCTGTCGGGACACGGCACCCTCTACCAGCGAATCCACTCCGGCCCGGCCGGCATCGACCCGTACGCCGCAGCCGTATCGGACGTCTACCAGGATCTCTTCGCCGAGGGCATCTACACCGGGAAGGGCATCTACGACGTCGACGCGTTCGAGAAGGCCCTCGGCGGCCGGATCCCCGAGGACACGCTCCTCTCCCACGATCTCTTCGAAGGTCTCTTCGCCCGTGCGGGCCTCGTGACGGACATCGAGCTCTTCGAGCAGTTCCCCGCGCACTACGAGGTGGCCGCGTCGCGACAACACCGGTGGGCGCGGGGTGACTGGCAACTGCTTCCGTGGCTCGCCCCGTGGGTCCCCCACGCCTCCCGCGGCGTCGTTCGGAACCCGATCCCCGCCATCGGGCGGTGGAAGATCGTGGACAACCTCCGCCGGTCGCTCGCGGCGCCCGCCGCCTTCCTCGCGCTCGTGCTCGGCTGGACGCTCCCGAACGTCCCCGCGGGGGTCTGGACGGTCGCGGTCCTCGCCGCCTTCGCGATCCCCGGCACCTTCACGATCCTCGTCGGCCTCGTGCCGGGGCGGCGGGGCATCTCCAAGCGGAGCTACCTGCGCGGCGTCGGCCGCGACTTCGCTCTGTCGTTCGGCCAGGCGGCGTTCGTCGTCGTCCTCCTCGCGCACCAGGCCTGGCTCCTGGGAGACGCCATCCTCCGCACGCTCTACCGGCTCCTGATCTCGCGGCGGCGCCTTCTCGAGTGGGTCCCCGCCGCGCAGGCTGCGGCCGGGCTCGACTTCCGGCTCGCCGGGTTCTATCGCCGCATGCGCGGCGCCGTCGGCCTCGCGCTCGCCGCGGGCGCCGCCGTTCTCGCGACGAACGGCCCGCTGCCGACCGCGCTTCCGTTCGTCCTGCTGTGGATCCTCTCGCCGTGGATCGCGTGGAGGGCGAGCCTTCCGCCGCGGGAGTCCGACGTCGAAGCCCTGTCCGATCGGGACCGCCGGGTCCTTCGGGTCGCCGCCCGACGCACGTTCCGGTTCTTCGAGGAGTTCGTCGGCGCGGAGGACAATTACCTCCCGCCCGACAATTTCCAGGAGGACCCGATGCCGGTCGTCGCTCACCGCACGTCGCCGACCAACATCGGTCTCTACCTGCTCTCGACCGTTGCGGCCCGCGACTTCGCCTGGATCGGCACGATCGAGATGGTCGAACGGCTCGAGGCGACGTTCGCCGCCGTCGCGCGCCTCGAGCGGTACCGGGGCCACCTGTTCAACTGGTACGAGACGAGGAGGCTCGAGCCCCTGGAGCCGCGTTACGTCTCGACGGTGGACAGCGGCAACCTCGTGGGCCACCTGATCGCCCTGGAGCGCGCGTGCCTCGAGCGGCTGGACGCCCCCGTTCTCGACGCGCGGGCGCTCGCGGGAATCGGCGACAGCCTGGCGCTCGCGCGCGAAGCGCTCGCCGCGATCGCGGCCGGCTCCCGGGGCGGCGGCGTCACGCGGCGGGAGCTCGAAGCCGCTCTCCACGACGTCGAAGGACTGCTCTCCCCCCGTCCCGAGGGGGCGGCCGAGTGGGGAAATCGACTCGCCGCGCTCCGGGAGAAGGGGGAGGTCTTCGCGGACGCCGCCGAGGCGCTCGCCCACGAGCAGCCGACCGCGCCCTACCTCGACGTCCACTACTGGGCGAAGGCCGCGGTTGCCGCGATCGCGAGTCACGAGCGCGACTTCGGCGCGACGCTCGCATGGATCCCCGCAGGCGGAAACGGAGACGGGCTGGAGGAAGGCCCCGTCCTTTCGCTCGCCGACGTGGCCGAGCGCTGCGAGGAAGAGCTCGCCAAGGCGGGGACGGTCCCCGGGTCGCGCGCCACGCTCGAGCGCTGCCGCGACACGTGCGCGTCGCTCGAACGCCGGCTGACCTTCGTCGCCCGCGAAGCGGCCGCGCTCGCGGCCGGGACCGACTTTCGCTTTCTCTTCGACGAGTCGCGGGAGCTCTTCTCGATCGGATACCGCGTCTCCGACGGACGGCACGACCCGGGGTTCTACGACATGCTCGCCTCGGAAGCGCGGCTCGCGAGCTTCATCGCGATCGCGCGCGGCGACGCGCCGTCGTCGCACTGGTTCCACCTCGGCCGGCAGCTCACGCCCGTCGGGACCGGCTCCGCGCTCGTCTCGTGGTCCGGCTCGATGTTCGAGTACCTGATGCCCGAGCTCGTTCTGAACGTGCCCACCGGAAGCCTCCTCGATCTCACGAATCGGCTCGTCGTCGCCCGCCAGATCGACTACGGGCGGGAGCGGGGCGCGCCCTGGGGCGTCTCGGAAGCGGCGTTCAACGCGCGTGACCTCGACCTGACGTACCAGTACTCCAACTTCGGCGTCGGTGGCCTCGGATTGAAGCGCGGACTGACCGAGGACTACGTCGTGGCGCCCTACGCGACGGCGCTCGCCGCGATGGTCGATCCCGTCGCCGCGGCCCGCAACTTCGAACGCCTTGCGGCGGAAGGGGGTCTGGGCGTCTACGGTTTCTACGAGTCGCTCGACTACACGACCGGCCGGCTTCCCGCGGGACGCACGCACGCCGTCGTCAAAGCGTACATGGCGCATCACCAGGGGATGACGATCGTCGCGCTCGCGAACGTGCTCCTCGAGGAATCGATGCGCGACCGCTTCCACTCCGAGCCGATGGTCCGCGCGACCGAGCTCCTGCTGCAGGAGCGGACGCCGCGCACGGTGGCCGTCGCGCGGCCGCGCGCGGAAGAGGTGAGCAGCCAGCTTCACGTGCGCGACTTCGTCCCGCCGGTCCTCCGCCGGTTCGGCTCGCCCCACGACGACATCCCGCGGACGCACCTGCTCTCGAACGGACGCTACTCCGTGATGATGACGGCCGCGGGGTCCGGCTACAGCCGCTGGCTCGGCCGCGACGTGACCCGCTGGCGGGAGGACACGACCCGCGACCCGTACGGGACGTACGTCTTCCTCCGCGACGCGCGGGACGGGCGGATCTGGTCGGCGGGTTACCAGCCGGGTGGCGCCGCGCCGGAGAGCTACGAGGCGGTCTACTCCGAGGACCGAGTCGAGATCCGCCGACGGGACGGCGCGATCGCCACGACCCTCGAGGTCGTCGTCTCCGCGGAGGACGACGCGGAGGTCCGGCAGGTGTCGGTGACGAACCTCGGAACGAGACCGAGGCAGATCGAGATCACGTCGTACGCCGAGATCGTGCTCGCGCCGGGCGCGGCGGACGAGGCGCACCCCGCCTTCTCCAACCTCTTCGTCGAGACGGAGTTCGTGCCGCGGCTCGAGGCGCTGCTCGCGACGCGGCGGCCGCGGTCGTCGGAGGACAAGCGCCTCTGGGCGGCGCACGTCTCGAACGTCGAGGGGTCCGCGGTCGGAGGCGTGCAGTACGAAACGGACCGGGCGCGCTTCCTCGGCCGCGGCCGGCAGGTCCGGAGCGCCGGCTCCATCCTCGACGGACGGCCGCTCTCGAACACCGTCGGCTCCGTCCTCGATCCCATCGTGTCGCTGCGCCGCCGCATCCAGCTCGAGCCCGGCGCCACGGGGCGGGTCACGTTCGCGACGGCCGTCGCCGAGACCCGCGAGGACGTCCTGAAGCTCGCGGACAAGTACCGCGACCCTGCCGCGTTCGAGCGGACGACGACGCTCGCGTGGACGCAGGCGCAGGTGCAGCTGCGCCACCTGAACATCGACGCCGACGAGGCGCACCTCTTTCAGCGGATCGCGAACCGGGTCCTCTACTCCGACCCGTCCCTCCGTCCGTCGGCGGACATCCTCCAGCGAAACGCGCTCGGGAAGTCCGCTCTCTGGCGGCACGGAATCTCGGGAGACCTTCCCATCGTGCTAGTGCGGATCGACTTCGCCGAGGACCGCGAGATCGTTCGGCAGCTCCTCCGCGCGCACGAGTACTGGAACATGAAGGGGCTGCCCGTCGACCTCGTGATCGTCAACGAGCAGGGGGTCTCGTACGGCCAGGAGCTGCAGGGAGCGCTCGAAGCCCTCGTCCGGACGGGACAGGCGGGCGCCGCCCACGGGAACCACGCGGCCCACGGCTCGATCTTCATCCTGCGCGCCGATCAGCTCTCCGCCGAGGACCGCGACTTCCTCCGGACGGCGGCGCGCGCGGTGCTCCTCTCCCGGCACGGGACGCTCGCCGAGCAGGTCGTGAGGCATCTCCGCTCCGAGCCTGCCGTCGAGCCGCTCCGGCCCGTGAAGCCGGTGCAGCCCGCGGTCGACATCGCGCCCCCGCGCCCGCCGCTCGAGTTCTTCAACGGGCTCGGCGGCTTCGCCGAGCAGGGCCGGGAGTACGTGACGATCCTCGGGGCGGGACAGTGGACACCGGCGCCGTGGATCAACGTCATCGCGAACAACGGCTTCGGCTTCCAGGTCTCCGAGTCCGGCTCCGGGTTCACGTGGGCCGGCAACAGCCGCGAGAACCAGCTGACCCCGTGGTCGAACGACACCGTCTCGGATCCGGCGGGCGAGGCTCTCCTCGTCCGCGACGAAGCCACCGGGGAGGTCTGGAGCCCGACCGCGCTCCCCGTCCGCGAAGACTGGCCGTACGTCGCGCGTCACGGGCAGGGCTACAGCCGGTTCGAGCACGAGAGCCACGGCATCGCGCTCGACCTCGTTCAGTTCGTGCCGGAGGACGACCCGATCAAGGTCTCGCGGCTGACGATCGAGAACCGGTCGGGCGCGCCGCGCCGCCTCTCGGTGACGGGTTACGTCGAGTGGGTCCTCGGATCGTCGCGCAGCCGGGCGGCGCCCTTCGTCGTGACGAGCCTCGACGGGGAGACCGGCGCGATTTTCGCGCGCAACCCGTGGAACGAAGAGTTCGCGAGCCGGACCGCGTTCGCCGACCTCGGCGGCCGGCAGACCGCCTGGACCGCGGACCGGACGGAGTTCCTCGGGAGGAACGGGAACCTCGAGGGACCGTCCGGGCTCGCCCGGGGCGCCGTCCTCTCGAAGCGGGTCGGCGCGGGCTTGGACCCCTGCGCCGCTCTCCAGGCGACGGTCGATCTGCCACCCGGGGGGCGCGCGGAGATTCGCTTCTTCCTCGGACAGGGGAACAACGAGGAACACGCCCGCGACCTCGTTCGCCGTTACCGGGACGCGGACCTCGACTCGATCCTGCGCGAGGTCCTCGTCGGCTGGGAGGACATCGCCGGCGCGCTGCAGGTCAAGACGCCCGACCGTTCGCTCGACGTCCTCGTCAACCGCTGGCTCCTCTACCAGTCGCTCTCGTGCCGGGTTCGCGCGCGCTCCGCGTTCTACCAGGCCGGCGGAGCTTACGGATTTCGAGATCAGCTCCAGGACGTCATGGCGCTCACCGTCTCCGCGCGCGAGATCACGCGGGAGCACCTGATCACCTGCGCGGCGCGGCAGTTCCCGGAAGGAGACGTACAGCACTGGTGGCATCCGCCGTCCGGCCGTGGCGTCCGCACGCGGATGTCGGACGACCTCGTGTGGCTTCCCTACGCCGCGCTCCACTACCTCGAAGTGACGGGCGACGAGTCCGTGCTCGACGAGACGGCGCCCTTCCTGGACGGGGCGCCGCTCGAGCCGGGCGAGCAGGAGCGCTACTTCCAGCCGAAGGTGTCGGCCGAGTCCGCCACGCTCTTCGAGCACTGCGCCCGCGCCCTCGACCGGAGCCTCGGAGTCGGCCCCCACGGCCTCCCGCTCATCGGCGCGGGGGACTGGAACGACGGCATGAACCGGGTGGGGATCGAAGGGAAGGGCGAGAGCATCTGGCTCGCCTGGTTCTTCCACACGACGCTGTGGGAGTTCGCGAAAGTCGCGGAGAAGCGCGGAGAGACGGGGCGCGCCGGGAAGTGGCGAGCCCACGTCGACCGGCTGAAGATCGCCGTCGAGAAGGCCGGGTGGGACGGCGACTGGTACCGCCGCGCCTATTTCGACGACGGCACGCCGCTCGGGTCGGCGTCGAACGAGGAGTGCCGGATCGACTCGATCGCGCAGTCGTGGGGCGTCATCTCCGGAGCCGCGGACCCGCGCCGGGCCGCCCGGGCGATGGCCGCGGTCGAGGAATACCTCGTCAAGCGGGGCGACGGTCTCGTCCTCCTCTTCACTCCCCCCTTCGATCGAACGCCGCTCGATCCCGGGTACATCAAGGGATATCTGCCGGGCGTGCGGGAGAACGGCGGCCAGTACACGCACGCCGCGCTGTGGGCGCTGATCGCGTTCGCCGCGCTCGGCGAGGGTGACAAGGCCGGAGAGCTCTTCTCGATCCTGAACCCCATCAATCACACCGCCACTCGCGCGGGCGTCTACCGCTACAAGGTCGAGCCGTACGTCGCCGCCGCGGACGTCTACGCCGAGCCGCCTCACGTGGGGCGCGGCGGATGGACCTGGTACACCGGTTCCGCGGGCTGGATGTACCGCGCCGGCGTCGAGTGGATCCTCGGCTTCCGGTTCCGCGGCGCGGCTCTGCACGTCGATCCGTGCATCCCGCGCTCGTGGCCCGGCTACTCGGTGACGTTCCGTTATCACTCGGCCCGCTACGAGCTCGTCGTCTCGAACCAGCACGGCGCGACGCACGGCGTCTCGCGGATCACGCTCGACGGCACGGAGCTCGACGCGGCGGTGCGCGCGATCCCTCTCGCCGACGACGGCGCGTCGCATACGATCGAGGTCGTCCTCGGAGCGGCCTCGAGGACCTGACTTAAACTTCGCAGTCCGGATGCGAAGAGCCGCGCTCTCCCTCGTACTCCTCTTTCTCGCTCTCGCGCAGGCGACGCCGCAGACCGCTCCCGCCCCCGGCTACGCGCTCGAGCCGGCGTCCACCGGCGGCCTCGTGGCGCTCGACCGGCTGCTGCAGCGGCTCGCCGTCCACAAGCGGCTCCTCGTCGTCGGCGCGCACCCGGACGACGAGGACAACCGGCTCCTGACGCTCGCGTCCCGAAAAATGGGGGCCGAGGTCGCGTACCTCTCGCTCTCGCGGGGAGAGGGGGGACAGAACCTGCTCGGCACGGAGCTCGGCGTGCCGCTCGGGCTCGTCCGCACGCAGGAGCTCGTCGCCGCGCGCCGGATCGACGGCGGCCGCCAGTACTTCACGCGCG
This sequence comes from Thermoanaerobaculia bacterium, assembly GCA_035646435.1. Classification (GTDB taxonomy): domain Bacteria; phylum Acidobacteriota; class Thermoanaerobaculia; order UBA5066; family Gp7-AA6; genus Gp7-AA6. Next base: position 9,961 of record DASRPJ010000169.1, read on the forward strand.
CGTACGACTTCGGCTACACGCGCTCGCTCGAGGAGACGTTCCGTCTGTGGCCGAAAGAGGTGCTCGAGGAGGACTCGCTCCGCGTCGTCGCCCGGTTCCGCCCTCAGATCGTCAGCGTGGTTTTCAGCGGAACGGCCCGCGACGGCCACGGGCAGCACCAGGCGTCCGGTGTGATCGGAAAGGCGCTCTACTCGCTCGATCCGTCCGCGTATCCCGCGCTCGCGCGCGAGAACCTCCCTCCCTGGAAGATCCAGTCCGTCTGGCGGTCGACGTACTTCGACCCGGAGACGGCGAGCCTCGTGCTCCCGACGGGCGTCGTCGATCCGCT
>DASRPJ010000170.1:0-14706 GCA_035646435.1 Thermoanaerobaculia bacterium
CCATCTCCGGGAGGGGCACCGACACGAGCGGCTTGCCGGCGGCGAGGATCTCGTAGGCCTTCACGGGATTCGTCGCTTCCGTGAGCGGAATCCGCTTGAACGGGATGATCGCGACGTCGAAGCCCGCGAGCCAACCGGGAATCTCCGAGTAAGGCTTCTCTCCGAGGAAACGCACGTTCGGGATCGTCCGCAGACGATCTACGTCGGCGGTGAAAGTGTCGCCGATCAGGACGAAGTCCCACTCGGGACGACTCTCGGCGAGGTCGGCGACCAGATGCGAGTCGAACCAGTCCGCAATCGCGCCGTAATACCCGATCACGGGGCGCCGCGGGTTGCGAACGGCGGAGCCTCCGAAGTGCTCGAAGTCGCAGGCGTTTCGCAGTACGAGTCGATTCGGATTGTGCCGCGCGGCCTCGGCGTCGAGCTGGCCGGAGCTGATCACCACGAGGTCCGCCGCTTCGAAGAGCCGATCCTCCTGCTCGAGCATCTCCTGCCGGTTCGTCGAGAACCCGGCGTGGTGGTCCATGCAGTCGTAGACGACGGGCCAGGCGTACCGGTCGCGGGCCGCCGTCGCCAGCGGGCTCCAGAAGGGAAGCTGGACGAAGGTCGCCGTCGCGCCGAGGCCGTAGTCGTGACGCAGGGCGTGGAGCGCCTCCAGCAGCGCCTCGCGGGCCGTTTCGTCGAGGACGTCGGTGTAGACGTTCCGTTCCGGTCCGCGGAACGAGACCTCGTAGACGTTCGGCCTCGGCTGGCGCACCTCGTAGAGGGCGCCCGAAGTCCGGACCCACGGGGCGATGTAGAAGACCCGATGCCCCGCCTCCGCGAACTGACTCATAAGCTGTTGCGGCCGCTGGAATCGGAAGTGCCAGTCGATGATGGGGAGACAGAGGACGTCGTATCGGTTGCCGAGCACCAGGCGCGGGTCCTCGACGACGGCGACCGGGGCCGGGAGAACCGGGGGCGTCGCGGGCGGCGGCGGTGGAGGAGGCGCCACATCCGTCTCGGCCGGGAAACGGCCCGTGGCCTCCTCCGGGCGGTCGACCTGCGGAGGCGCGGGAGCGGGCGAAGCGACGACCGCGGGCGCGCGGGCCGCGACGGGCTCTTCGGGCTCGGTGTCGGGCACGGCCGGCGCGCCGAACAGGCGCCGGAGGGATCCGCTCGCGTTCCAGTAGAGGCAGGCCGTCTTCCAGAGACGGGAACGGTGGATCCGGACGAGCTCCTCCGAGGCACGAAGCGCCGCCGCGTCCGCGCCTCGGAGCCGCCCCCGCAGCTCTTCCACCAGCCGCTCGAGCGGACGCAGTCGGGCAACCTCGCCCTCGAGCGGACGGAGCCGGGCAGCCTCGTCCGCGATCGGGCGTAACCGGGCAACCTCGGCCTCGAACAGACGACGCCCCTCCGTGACAACGGTGAGCTCGCCTTCCGCGGAGCGGAGCCTTCGTTCGACGCTCGCCTGGCGCTGCAGCTCGAGCCGCGCCTCCCGGAGCTGGCTCTCGAGCTGATTCGCGCGAAGATCCAGATCCTTCGCGCGCGCGGTCTCTTTTCGGAGGTCGGATTCGGCCGTTTCCAGGCGGTTTCTCGCGATCGAGAGGTCGGCTTCGAGCCTCTGCCGGACGCCGGCGAGCTGCTCTTCGATTCGCCCCAGCCGATCGCGGCGGCTGCCGCTCGCCGTCGCGGAAGAAGCGCGCGAATCGGGAGCGGAGCCTGCCGCCCCGGCCTGGAGGTCGCGAATGATTCCGTCGCGCTCGGTGACCTTAGAATGCAGCTCGGCCTGGATTTCCCGGATCATCCGATCGCGCTCGCCGACCTTGCCGTGGAGCTCTTCCTGGAGGGCGCGGATCAGCGCGTCCCGCTCGCCGACCTTCTCCAGGAGCTCGTCCCGGAGAGCTTCGATCAACTCGTCGCGGGACCCGATTTCGGTTCGCAGGAGGTTTTCCGAAGCCGCCTGCTCGACGACGTGAGCGCTCATCTGCTCGTGGACGGTCTCGAGAAGGCCCGCGACCTCGTCGGCCGGTGAACCGGCGGCGGGGCGGGGCGCGCGAAGCGCATTCGGCTCTTTCTCTCTCTCGGACGGGAGTATCCAGGGCGAAACGAGGTTACGGAGGCGCGGATCGAAGACGACGCGGTGAAGGGCGCCGTAGACGTCGAGAAAATCCCCCCCGTAGCTGTTCGCGCTCCACTCCCTCTCGAGATCGCCCGACTCCGCCAACCGCTTCCACCGCCGGACGTGCCATCCCTGGTTCGGGTCGAGGCCGAGCTCCTCGACGCGCTTTCCCTGTTCGACCTTCGCTTCGAGCGCGGCGCGGGATCGGAGCAGCGCGTGAAAACAGACGATCTCGCCGCTGTCCATCGAAGGCCCGTCCACGCCCGTCACCCCGTGATTCCCCATCGCGACCTCGACGGAGGCCGTCGGACGGAAGATCCACTTCGGCTGGTACATCATCTCGACGTACGCGAAGCGTCCGGACTCGACCCGCTCCCGGACCCTTTCGAGCGGCCCGATCGGCAAGGGGGTCCGCTTCGTCATCGACAGGAGCGCGCCGGGCGAAGAAGTGACCTGATCGCGTCGCTGAACGAAGTTGAGCACCTGCACGCGCAGAGCGCCGGCCCCGGAGCCCTCCAGAACGCGACGGAGGTCGCCGCCCGAGACCCACCAGAACTCGTCGGCGTCGACCGGAAGGACCCAGCGCGCGCCGCCGCGAACCGCTTCGCGCGCGAGCTCCGTCGTGATCTCCGACTGGCGATAGGGGCCGTCGTCGCGCGTCCAACGGATCCGCGGATCGGCGTCGAGCTCGCGTAGGACGCGGTCGGTGCCGTCGGAGGACCCGTTGTCCACGATCAGAAAGCGGTCGACCCCGAGCGCGAGGTGATGCTGGACGTTGACGCGAAGGATGTCCGCTTCGTTGCGGACGATGGCTATGGCGGCGATCGTCACGGTCCGCCCTCGGGGGCCGTAGCACGTGCCATTCTGGCCTGCAGCTCCTGGATGATCCGGTTGCACTCACCCACCTTCGCGTGCATCTCGGCCTGGAGATCGCGTATCACGCCGTTGCACTCCGCCACCTTCTCGTGGAGCTCGCGCTGCAGGTCGGCGACCATCCGGTCGCGGTCCGCGACGATCGACTCCCGGCGGGCAACCTCTTCCCGGAGGACGTCGAAGAGGAACTCGATTCCACGCTCCTGGCGCCGGACGCGTTCGCTCGAGCCCTCCGGATCGGAGGGGCCGGCGGCGTCCTGCTTTCGAGTCACGACGATTTTTCCAACGGATAGAACCCTGCGGTACTCCCCCGCTTCGAGGACCTCGTCGACGAACCGGATCACCCCGGGGAACGACCTGTCGTAGTCGTCGAAAACAACGTATCCCCCGGGCACCACCCACCGTTCGAAGTGGGCGAAATCGCGCGAGACACTCCCGTAATCGTGCAGGCCGTCGATGAAAAGCAAGCTGATTGGCGCGGCCCACTCTACCTCAAACGACCGTCTGGGTATGGTTTGCACGATTCCCTCGAGCCCGGCTCGGGCGACGTTGTCCCGGAACCTCTCCAGGGTCGGCGCCTCGAAGCGCGTCTCGGAGCCGGCGGTGGTCAGCTCCCCCTCGTGCGGATCGATCGCGTGAAGTCGAGCCGACGGACAGACGGCCTTCACGACACCGCCGAGGACGACCGTCGATCGGCCGCAGTAGCTTCCCACCTCGACGACGGTCTGTGGCTCCGCGGCCGAGAGAGCGGCGGCGGCCGTCGCCATCAGGACTGTCGCCTCCGGCTCGAACAGCCACCCCTCGATCGGCCGCATCTGCGCGAGAAGCGGACCGGTCCGGTTACCCCGGGCCGCTCCGACGTGCGCGTCCAGAAAGAGCGGCGGCTCGGCCGCGGATCCCTCGTCCGGCAGCTCCGGCAGCGCGCCGCCGATCCACGGGGCGACCACGTCGCGAAGCCGCGGGTCGAAGACGACCGGGTGCGGGTTCCCGAACACGTCGAGAGACTCCCGATCGTAGCTGTTGGCCCGCCATTCCTCCTCGAGCTTCCCCTCCTGCGCGAGCCGGCGCCACCGCCGGATGTGCCAGGCGAGCCGCAGGTAGTTCTCGAGGTCGGCCGCGGGCCTCGCCGCGTCGACCTTGGAGGCGAGCACCGAGAGCGCGCGAAGGGGTGCGTGGAGACAGAGGATTTTCTCGGTCCTCTCGGTCGGCCCCTCCACACGCGCGACCGAGTGGTTGCCCTGGCCGATCTCGATCGCGAGAGAGGCGCGCGCGACGTGCTTGGGGGGATAGAGGATCTCGACGTATGCGATCTCGCGCGCCTCGACCTGCTCGGCGATCCGCTCGATGGGACCGATCGGTGTCTCGGCGCGGCGGGTCATCCTGGAGAGCCCTTCCGCCCTCGCCTCGCGCTCGTCCCTCGCCTGAATGAAGTTCACGACCTCGGCCTGGAAGGCGCCGGCGGAGGACTCCTCCAGGACTCTCCGGAAATCCCCGGCGGGCGCGAACCAGAACTCGTCGGCGTCGATCGGGACCACCCAGTCGGCTCCGCGGAGGTAGGCCTCCCTCGCGAGCGAGGTCGCGACCTCGGACTGGTGGAAGGGCCCGTCCATCCGCATCCACCGGACCCGGCCGGACGTGCCGAGCTCTTCGAGGACCCGGTCCGTCCCGTCGGAGGACCCGTTGTCCACGATCAGGATCCGGTCGATCCCGATCGCGAGATGGTGCGCGACGTTGATCGCGAGAATATCCGCTTCGTTGCGGACCACCATGACGCCGAAGACCTTCATGCCCACCTTGTGGCCGCCCGGGGTGAAGCGAAACCGCTCTCACGCCGTCCGAGGGAGGTGTGAAACCGACCGCTCAAACGTCCGCGATCTCTCCGGGAGGGGCCATCGCCGCGACGAGCTGATCTCGAACGTTCTCGACCATTTTAGCAGCCCGGTCCGCCGTCTCGGCGGCCCGGAGGCGCGCCTCGGGGCTCAGACAGAACTCGAAACCCCGGCCGAGGGCTTCGTCGTCCAGCGCCTCGGCGAGGAACACCACCGGCCACCCGATCGTCTCGGCCTGGCGGTGGACCTTCGCCCCGCCTCGGATCGGATCGACCGCGAGCGCCGGGACGCCGTTCTTCAACGCGAACACCAGTCCGTGCAACCGGGTCGTCACGACGACGTCCATCCGGGCGATCAGGGACTCGATCTCCGCGGGCGAACGAAGACCCGTCTCGTTGGCGTCGAGCCGGGTGTCGATCGTGACCACCGCGACGCGGCGGGATGCGAGAAGGCGATCGATCGCGGCGTCGGCGACGTCGTGCATCCCTCGGTCGCCGTATTCCGGTTGCGCGTGCGCGACCCGCACCAGGCCGACGACCGGGACCCTTGCCTCGCGGGAGAGAAACGTGATGTCGGGGCGGGAGGCCTCCGGTCCGTCGCGCTCGAAGAGGACGTCGAACGTGCACCAGGAGGGATCTCGCTCCTCGACCAGCGAGACGTTCACGGCGACGAGCTTCGCGCTTGCGAACCGGGCCAGGAGCTCCGGCAGCGGCGCGACCTTCGACAACGGGCCGCACACGAAGGCGACGTGCGAGTAGGGACGCGGGTCGACGTCCCGCCAGTCGACGCCGCCCGGAAAAGGGGGCGCGAGCGCGACGTCGTAGTCTCGCCCGGCTTTCTCGAGCCACTCACAGAGGAGGTCGCGGGCGAGAAGGTCCCCCGCCGTGGCGCCCATCCCCGGGAAGCTGAACCAGCCGGTCACGAGCGTCTTCACGGGTCGGCCCGTGGGACCGGCCCGGGCAACATCGGCGCCCGATCCCTTCCGAGCCGCGGGCGGCGACGGGATCGGGGAGCCATCCACTCGGAGCGTCACCGTCGCCAGCGTCCGCCGCGCGTCCGGCGGTCCCTCCTCCGAAGCGTCCTGCAGGTAGAACGTCGTTCCGTCGCTGACCCACTTGCCGGTGGGCGCGCTGCCGGATGGCCCCGTTCGACTGAACAGCGCTCCGTCGGGCGCCCCGACCCGGACCTCGACCTCGGTCGTCCGCTCCGAGCTCCAGGTGAGCGTCGTCATCCCGACCCGGGACCGATCGGAAACGCGGATGGGGTTTGGGGCGGCGGTGATCGTGCCGGCCGGCCCGCCGACCGCGCGTCTCGTCAGGCGCACGGCGGATCGGCCGAGCCCCGCGACGCTTTCGTCGGTCTGGGCGAGAAGTCGGACCGAGCCGCGCCGGAGGCGGTCGAGGATCGGGTGCCGGTACGGGCGCAACTTCTCCCGAACAACCTCCCGTACCTCTCCCTGGTCGAAGCCCTCCGCCGAGACGTAACCGTCGAGCCACTCCACGAACGCTCGCTCGGAGGGATTCGGCCGATCGAAAGCGTACTCCCCCGTTCGAATCGAGGTCTCACAGCAGCTGTCCGGATGCTGGCGGTACTTCGTCCGACAGACCGAGTCGACGAAGACCTCCTTGCGCAGGGCGACCTTGGCGAGAAAGACCTGATCCTCGTACATACCGCGGAATGCGGGCTCGAATGCTCCGACCTCGTCGAACAGCCGCCGGCGCGCCAAAGCGCTGCTCAGCACCGGAACCGGCACGTTCCCGCGAAGGAACCGGAGGAGCAGCTCGGGAGGAGAGACGACGTGGTCCGGAGGGAAACCGGTCGCGACGATCGAGTCGCGGCCGCCGTCGCCGGAGTCTCCGGTCCATCCGAACCAGAACAGGACCGGGCCGTAGGTCAGGGAGACGTCGGGACGCGATTCGAGGATTTCGGCCTGGGCCGCGAGCTTCCCGGGGAGCCAGACGTCGTCCGCGTCGAGAAACGCGACGTACTCGCCCCGCGCTCGTTCGATGCCCAGGTTCCGCGAGGCGCTCATCCCCCGATTGACCCCGCCTTCGTGCCGCAGATAACGAGCGCGGTCCGGGTACCGGCTGGCGCAATCGATTGCAATCCCGGAACCGCCGTCACTCGACCCGTCGTCGACCAAGAGCAGCTCCCAGGACTCGTCGGATTGCTGCAGGACGCTCTCGATCGCCTCCGCCAGGAACCTCTCCGCGTTCCAGAAAATGAGGACGACCGAGACGCGCGGCGGCCCGGTCATTCGGCCGCTCGTCTCGCGAGATTCGCTAGAATCAGCGCGGCCATGAACCGGGATCGAGCCGCTCGCAGTCGGGCCTAGGGACGGGCACCTCCCGATCCCGGGGGAATCCATGACGTCGGATCGACCGGGACGGGACGCGCTTCGGCAGGAGCTCCTCGACCTCGCGCGGACCCCCGAACGGGCCGAGGAGCTCGCGCGTCTTCTCGCCGAGATCCTTCCCGCCTGCGCGAGCGGGCCCTTCGCCGACAAGTATTTCGGTTTCTGGCAGGAGCGCGGCTTTCACGTCACGCCGGTCCACTTCTATCAGCCCATCCCCGATACGCGGTCCCTGCCGGAGTCGCTCTGGGAAAAGCCCTCGGACCTTCCGGGCGTCGACCTGAACGTCGCGAAGCAGCTCGAGCTCCTTCGCGAGGTTTTTCCCCGCTTCCGCGCCGAGTACGACCGGATCCCGATCGAGCCCGGAGCGGCCCCGCACGAGTTCTTCCTGAAGAACGGCGCGTTCGAGGGGACCGACGCGCTCGTTCTGTACTGCATCGTCCGGAGCTTCCGGCCGCGACTGGTCCTCGAAGTCGGCTCGGGGTTCTCCTCGCGCCTCTCCGCGCAGGCCGCGATCCGGAATGGAGACACGCGCGTCGTCTGCATCGAGCCGTACCCGGACGAGGTTCTCGCGGGCGGCTTCCCCGGCCTGAGCGCCGTGATCCCCAAGAAGGTTCAGGAGGTGGAGCTCCCCTTCTTCGACCAGCTCCGCGAGAACGACATCCTCTTCATCGACTCCTCGCACGTCGTCAAGACGGGTGGCGACGTCAATTACCTCTTCCTGGAGGTTCTGCCGCGGCTCGCTCCCGGCGTCATCGTCCACGTCCACGACATTTTCCTTCCGAACGAGTTTCCGAGGCGCTGGATCGTCGATCTGCGCCTCTTCTGGACGGAACAATATCTGCTGCAGGCCTTCCTCACCTACAACTCGGAGTTCGAAGTCCTTTTCGCGAATGCATACATGGGGCAGAAGCACGGCCCGGAGATGCAGAAGACGTTTCCGAACTCCCCCTGGTGGGGGGGCGGAAGCTTCTGGATGAGGCGGAAACGCGACTGATGGAGCGGGATCGCGTCGACCCGCCGATTTCTGATCATCTGGTTCGTCTTCTCCTGATCGGGCTCTTCGCCCTGACGGCGTTCCGCAACCTGCGACAGCCGGGCCTGTACGGCGACGAGGTGTGGACCGCGGTCCAGCCGGCAAAGCTGTACCTCGGCCTCCCGGGCGACGACGCTTCGCCGCTTCGGTACGTTCGCCTTTTCGGGCGCAGCCTGCCCTTCATGCCCGGCGACTACATCGGTCCCGTCCAAGGGTACGTTCTTTTCCTTGCGTTCGTCCTCTTCGGCCTCTCCGCGACCGTCCTCCGCGTCACGACGAGTCTCCTCGGCCTGGCCGGCGTTCTGTGCTTCCACGCATTCGTCCGGCAGCACTTCGGCCGGCTGGCGGCGGCCGCGGCTGCGCTGTTGCTGGCGACGGATCTCAACTACCTCCTGCTGACGCGTCACGACTTCGGGGTCATTTCCTTCTGCCTCTTCGCTCAGTCTGCCGCTCTGTGGCTTCTTTCGCGCTGGGCACGGGACCGGCAGTGGAAACACCTCTTTTTCGGAGCTTGTGCTCTGGGACTGGGGCTGACGCAAAGGATCAACTTCCTCGCCTTCATCGTCGCAGTTGGAGTTTCCTTCTTCCTGTTCTGCCGCACGATCCGACCGACTCGCCGCGAGGCGTTCGTGGCAGGAGCTGGATTCCTCGTAGGAGCATGGCCGGTTCTGGTCTTCAACGCGTTGACCCGCGGCGCCGCTCTCGCCATGGAGAAGCAGATCGCTGTCACCAGCAGTCGTGCTTCGATCCCCCGATCTCTTTCGGAGGTCGCGAACTGGATTCAGGCGCTCCCGGGGGCCTTGGAAGACAGAATTGCAACGGCTCGGCTGTTGCTCGACGGTTCCCTGGTCGCCACTTTCATTCTCGGCGATCAGGTCAAGTCCGCGAGCGCGATCGGTGGGTCACTTCTCGGCGTGGGCCTTCTGCTCGCCCTGCCGGTTCTTATGGCTGATTTTCGGTTCGAGCCTCCCTCGTGGAGACGATCGGTTCTCTTCTTCGCGGGTGTGTTCGTCCTGACCTTCCTTTTCGTCGCTCTGATTCCGATCGCTTCCGGCCCGCACCACGTTGCGGCGATGTATCCGTTCCCACAGCTCTTCGTCGGTCTGGCGATCGCGTCGCTATGGAGAGCGCGGCCGCCGAGCCTCATCTGGCGAAGGGTTTCTCGGGCCGCGGCGGTCGTCATGTTCGTCGCAGTTTTCGTCTCGAGTCTCGAGCTCGGACTCGCGTTCCACGCACGACTCGCCCGCAACGGCGGGAGTGGGAATTGGACCGAAGCCATCGAGGATCTGGCGCATGTCCTGCAGCGTGAGCACTCCGATCAGAGGGTTCAAATCGTCGATTGGGGGATCGCCGACCCTCTCCTCGTGCTGGGCAATGGCACGATCCGATCTGAGAGCCGGGTCTGGCAACTTGCGAGTTCGCCCGATCCCGTCGGCGAGCTCGCCTCGCTGCTTCGAACCCCGGGTCAGCCTCTCGTGCTTCGCTCGGACTCCTTCGCCTTCAGCGAGAAGGTGCACGCGGCATTCCGTGAGGCGATCCGCCGGGAACCGGAATTGCAGCCGAGGGAGAAGCGCTTTTTCCAGCGAAACGGGGCGCTCGCGTTCGTCCTGTACGAGCCGCGTATGGAGCCGGTCAACGCGCTGGCCTCGGATGGTCCGGTCATCGAGCAACTCATTCCGAGCTCCACTACGGCAGACGAGCCCTTCAATCCCCAGCCATCGGGTGAGGCCGCCATCGCCGTTCGCGGGAGCCGATTCACGAGGGACAGCGTCGTGATGTTCGGTTCGCGAGAGCTCGTAACCGTCTACGGAGGATCGAATATGCTGACTGCTCTTGTGCCCCGCGATCTCTATTCCCGGCCGGGCGGCCTCCAGGTCTCGGTCCGGAATCGGACCGGTAAGTCGGGCACACTGCTCTTCGTCGTCCGCCCCCGACAGCGCGACTGGCTTCGAAGCAAGTGACCCTGCCGGCCGCCTCGGAACGATCGAAGGTTCGAAAGACCCGGTGATGAGAGAGCAGGAAGAGATCGAGCTGTCGATCGTGATGCCTTGCCTCAACGAGGCCGAGACCGTGGGACGTTGCGTCGAAAAGGCGCGGGATGCGCTGCGAGACATGAACTGCGTTGGCGAGATCATCGTGGCGGACAACGGCAGCACGGACGGCTCGCCGGAAGTCGCTGCGCGTGGCGGTGCGCTCGTGATCCGGGTGCCGGCCGTCGGCTACGGGAGTGCTCTCCTCGGAGGGATCGAGGCAGCCCGGGGCCGCTACATCATCATGGGCGATGCGGACGACAGTTACGACTTCGGAGATCTCGCGCAGTTTCTGGAGCGGTTGCGCGCCGGCTTCGACCTCGTCATGGGGAACCGGTTTGCGGGAGAAATCGAACGCGGGGCAATGCCCCCACTTCACAAATACCTCGGTAACCCGGTTCTATCTTCGCTGGGAAGGCTTCTGTTTCGCAGCCCGTGTGGCGACTTCCATTGCGGTCTTCGAGGCTTTTCGAAAGACGCGGCGCTGCGAATGGACCTGAGGACGACCGGAATGGAATTCGCCAGCGAGATGGTGGTCAAAGCAACCCTTGCCCGCATGAAGATTGCGGAGGTTCCGATCATCCTTTCACCAGATGGACGAAGCCGCCGTCCCCATCTGAGGAGCTGGAGAGACGGTTGGCGACATCTCCGATTCCTGCTTCTCTTCAGCCCACGCTGGCTGTTCGTGATCCCGGGCGGCCTGCTGATGCTGGCAGGCGCCACAATCGGCCTTTGGCTGCTGCCCGGACCAAGGACTGTTGGCAGAGTAACTTTCGACGTTCACACTCTCGTCTATTCGATGGCGTTCGTCTTCGCCGGGTTTCAAGCAGTTCTGTTCGGACTACTGACGAAGATCTTCGCGATCGGCGAAGGGCTCCTGCCGGAGGATCCACGTCTGACGCGTGCCTTTCGGTACATCACGCTGGAAGTCGGCATCGCCGTCGGTATGCTTCTCACCCTGCTCGGACTCGCGGGAACGATCTATTCCACCGGAGCCTGGGGAGCTCGACAGTTCGGCCCTTTGGATCCCTCGAGATCGCTGCGTGTCGTGGTTCCGTCCGTCACGTTTCTCACCCTGGGTCTCCAGGTAATTCTCAGCAGCTTTTTTCTCAGTGTGTTGGGCTTGAAGCGCCGATGAGCCTTGCCGGCCACGTTCACGGCTCCTACGTTTTCGGCCGGCGCATCCGAGTTCTCGCTCGGCACCTGGCCGAGCTGATACCTGCGAACGCCACGGTCCTGGATGTCGGATGCGGCGACGGATCCCTGGGACGCGCGATTGCGGACCAACGTCCAGATGTCCAGATGGAAGGCCTCGAGGTTTTGCTCCGACCCCGAACCCACATACCGGTAAGTCGATACGACGGTAACGTGCTGCCGTTCCCAACCCAGCATTTCGACGTGGTCGCGCTCGTGGACGTTTTGCATCACACACCCGATCCCGCGTACCTCCTGGGCGAGGCAAAGCGAGTTGCGCGAAAGGCGATCCTGATCAAGGACCACCTCCTGGAAGGTTTTCTTGCCGGCCCCACATTGCGACTCATGGATCGAGTCGGGAACCGGCGCCACGGCGTCGCTCTTCCATACAACTACTGGCCGAAGGAAACGTGGATCAACGCCCTCGCCTCGGCTGGCCTGGTTGCAACGACATGGCGGGACCAGCTCGACCTGTACCCCTGGCCAGCAAGCCTGGTGTTCGAGCGGTCGCTTCACTTTATCGCTCGACTCGAGCCGAGGGCGTGACGAAGGTTAGACGAGACCGAGAGTTCACACGTGCTCTTCCGAGTTCGTCGCAACTGGACCAGAACATAAGCCTCGCCCAAACCGTAAATGCGGCCGACCCTCCCCAAGTCTCCGTGGTGGGGGCGGAAGCTTCCAGATGAGGCGGCGCCGGGAGTGATCGAGGTAGACCCCTCTCCATCGGTGTTTCTGAGCGGGACAATCGGGACCCCGGAGAAGGATTCGTCCCCGGCAGTTCGCCGGGATCGCGGCGGCCAGCTTCCTCCGATAGCCGCTTTGGCCGCGAGCCTCTGGCTGACGGCTGTGACGGCTTTCTACGTGTGGACCGCACTCGAAATGGTCCGACATCCTTTCAATACTGGCTACGACCTTCGATGGGCGCTCACGACGGTTGGATTCCTGGGGGCATCGACGCTCTCCTTCGCCTTGCTTCCACGACGGTATGTCGCGCGCCTCTGGCTGGCTGTGTTCGCTGTCCTCTGTCTGGTGATTTTGATCCTGAGTCAGCGGCTCGGCAGCGCCCTCGTCGTGGCGTGGCTTCTCGCCCTCGGTGGATCCTCGGGCGACCGGTTGCTCCGCCTGATCGGCGCGACGCCGTCCGCCACTCGCTTCGAGTGGTCGGCCGTCTCACTCTCGCTCGGGCTCGCCCTTCTCGCGTTTCTTGGGTTCATCCTCGGCGCGCTCCATCTGCTGACGCCGGCATCGGTCTGGGCTTGCCTTTCCGGACTTACGATCCTCCTGGGCCGACGGCTCTGGAGCGGCCTCCGCGCGGTACCTCGACGGGCCGGAGCTTTCCGGCTGCCGGCGGATGGGCCGACGATCGAACAGGGGTTTCTCGCCTCCCTGATCGCATACGTCGGTCTCCTGAATCTGGTCTGGGCGGTCGCTCCCGAGATTCACTACGACTCACTCAACTATCACCTGGCGGTTCCAAAGCTCTACCTGGAGAACGGCGGCTTCGTCGATCTTGAGTATTTCTGGCACTCCTACTTCGCGCAGCTCGTCGAGACACTGATGGCTCTGCCACTTGGCCTCGATGGCCAGACGGCGGCCAGGCTGCTGACAATGGCCACCGGCGTCGTCACGACTCTCTCGGTCTACGTCATGGGGCGCATCGTGGCCAATGGCCGAGTCGGGCTCTGGGCCGCCGCGCTCTTCTACTCCACTCCGCTCGTCAGCTGGCTGTCGACGACGGTCTACATCGAGCTCGCGACCGCGATGTTTCTTTCCGCGGCTCTCCTATCCTTCCTGCGCTGGAGGGACGAGTCCCGGACCGGCTGGCTCTGGGCGAGCGGACTCCTCATCGGCGCCGCGATCGGCGCCAAACTGACGGCTCTCCTCGGGGTTCCCGTGATCGTGCTCGCTCTCTTTCGGGATCTCCTGGGAAAACGCTTTCTGCGCCGTTCGAAATGGAAGCTGGCAGCGGGGTTTATTCTCGCAGTTACGCCGCTATCGATTCCGTGGTACGCAATTCGATACGTCTTCACGGGAAACCCGTTCTTTCCGGTGATGAGCCATCTTTTTGAAGGCTCTCGGCCCGCGCCGGCAGACTTCACCGCCGCGGCGCTTCTCGGCCCGGGTTTCGGGACGGGGACCTCGGCGCGATCCCTCCTCGAGCTGCCTTTCCGTTTCACTTTCGACACCGGCCGCTTCGGCGAGGCGCTCCCTCGCGGAGGTGTCGGTTTCTGCCTGCTCGTTCTCCTGCCGCTCGGCCTCAGTCTTGTCGGCAAGCGCCGGTCCTCGATGTCGCTGTTGCTCGCCGCGGGTATGACGTATCTGCTGGCCTGGGCGCTCGTCTTTCAATACGCGCGCTACTTCGTTCCCGTGCTGCCCGTCGTTTGTGCCCTCGGTGTGGCGGCGGTCGATCGAGTGTCGCGAGGGCCGCGGTGGAAACTTTGGAATTGGGGGTTACTCTCACTCGGGGCCATTGCGCAGGTGTTTATCCTTCCGGTCCAGTTCTGGAACATCCCCGAGAGGATTCCCCTCCGCTTGGCGTTCGGCCTCGAAAAGAGAGAAGAACTCCTGCTGCGCACCCTGGGCGCTTATCCGGCGGCGCGTTATCTGAACGGTATCGTCGAGCCCGGACAGAAGGTTCTCGCCGTTGGCGCGGACAATATCCGTTTCTATCTGAATGCCCCGTTGGAATCCGCCGTCGAGACGTTGGCGCTGCGACCGATTCTCACCGAGCACGATCCCCTTCGACTCTACGAAGCTCTCAGACGAAGGGGAATCTCCTACCTGATTGATTACGCGGGGTCGGCCGAGCGACTGCAATTCCTCTTTCTGAGCGCACCGTTCCTCGATCGTTTCGCGACGCTCGTCTTCGATCGGTCCGGAGTGAAGGTCTATCGTTTTCGCCCACCGCCAGGACACGTCAAGGCGCCGGACGACACCTGACCGGAGCGGCTCCAAGCGGGAGCCTCGCGGGCGCCCCGAGACGTCAGAGCGCCTGAGGAAGCGCGACGGCCTCGCCCGCAGACCAGGAGTGGTACAGCTCGGTGACGGACGCCGCGCTTCCGTCGCGCACCAGCCGCCCTTCGTGGATCCAGATCGCACGCCCGCAGTTTGCCCGTACCAGGGGAAGCGAGTGCGAAACGAACAGAACCGTCTTCTCCGCCCTGCGGAATTCTTCCATCCGGTCGTGGCACTTCCGCTGGAATCGCTCGTCACCGACCGCGAGCGCCTCGTCGACGAGGAGGATGTCCGGGTCGACGTCCGTCGCGACCGAGAACGCGAGCCGGGCGGCC
>DASRPJ010000171.1:0-2450 GCA_035646435.1 Thermoanaerobaculia bacterium
CGAGGCGCTGTGGTTCCTCTGCGACGCGGCGGGATTCCGCGAGCTCCGCCTCGAATTCCTCTCGCCCCTTCCCGCCTCGGAGCGGCTCGAGGAGAGCTCGCGGAACGACGCCCGGCTGAACGCGATGCTCTTCGGACCGCAGGACTACGCCGTGATCGGTCGCGTACCGGCGTCGTGAGGCGCGGAAGCTTCTTCGCGTGAGCGCGCCGCGCGTTCTCGTCGCGGCGGTCCAGTCCCCCTTCTCCGGCGGGGGAGCCGAGCGCCACGTCCGGCGGCTCACGGAAGAGCTCGTCGCGAGGGGGATCGAGGCGGACCTCGTCACGATCCCGCTCATCGAGCGCGAGCGTTTCGACCTCGTCCGGAGCGCGCTCGCCTGGCGTTCGCTCGACGTGACGGAGATCGCCGGGCGCCCCGTCGACGCGGTGATCGCGACGCGGTTTCCGAGCTACGCCGTTCGCCACCCGAACAAGGTCGTCTGGGTCATCCACCAGTACCGCCAGGCCTACGACCAGTTCGGGACGCCGTGGAGCGACTTCACGGCTTCCTCCGAGGACCGCCGCACCCGGGAGACGATCGCGGCGATCGATCACCTCGGGCTCTCCGAGGCGCGCAAAGTGTTCGCCAACTCTCAGACGGTCGCGGCCCGGCTCCGGAAGCACAACGGGATCGCGAGCGAGCCGCTCTACCACCCGCCGCCGCTCGTGGGCCGCTACCGGACCGGCGCGTTCGGCGACTACGCCCTGACGGTCGGGCGGCTCGACGGGTGGAAGCGCCCGGACCTGCCGCTCAAGGCGCTCGCGCACGCGCCCGTCGCCCGGCTCGTCGTCGTCGGCCGCGGTCCCGAGGAAGAGCGGCTGAAGCGGCTCGCGCGCGACCTCGACGTCGAAGGCCGCGTCCGCTGGGTCCCCGAGGCGACGGAGCAGGAGCTCCTCGACCTCTACGCGGGCGCGAGGCTCGTCGTCGTGGCGCCGCAGAGCGAGGACCTCGGGTACGTCCCGCTCGAGGCGTTTCTCTCGGGCAAGCCGGTCCTGACGACGGACGATGCCGGAGGGCCGCTCGAGTTCGTGAGCGACGGCGAGACCGGATTCGTCGTCCCGCCGCGCCCCGAGGCGCTCGGAACCGCGCTGCGGCTCGCATGGGACCGCGAGGACGCTCTCCGGGCGCTCGGCCAGCGAGGCCTCGCGCGGGCGTCGAAGCTCACGTGGGACGGGACGATCGGGAGCCTGCTCTCGGCCGCGCGGATCTCGCTGCCGTGACCGTGGACCGCGATTCGCTCCTGCGGCTGGCCCGCGAGTCGGGCCGGCACCTGGGCGAGCTCGGCGTCCGCCCCGACGATGCGCGCTGGATCCGCGCCCACGCGGAGACGGTGGCGAGCCTCGCCGGCGAGCGGAGCAGGAACCCGCTCGACTACGTCTGGCGGTTCGCGCGAAGGGCCGCGCGGAAGGCGAGATAACCGGCGAGAACGCCGTCCTCGAAGTTGAAGTCGGCGCTCGTCGCGAGAGCCGGATGGTCGTGCGGCTGCAGGAGGTCGTCGGGCCCGAGAGAGGGCTCGATCCGGCGGGCGATTTCCGCGAGACGTTCGCGCTGCGCCGCGATCATCGCGTCCAACAGGCGCTCGACGTCCCCGTCGCCTCGCTCGGTCATCGGTCCTCGAGCGAAGGCGCGATCGCCTCGCGGCGCGACCGGCCTTCGCGCTCGAGCCGCTCCGTCCAGACCCGAACCCGGTTTCTTCCCCCCGCTTTGGCGGCGTAGAGGGCGCGGTCGGCGCGGGCGAGAAGCTGTCCGGGGTCGACGGCGGACGCCCCCGTCGCGTCGGCGAGGCCCGCCGAAACGGTCACCCAGAAATCCATGCCCTCCGACTGGAACCGCGCTCGCTCGAGGGCCCGGCGAATGCGGTCCGCGACGGCTCGCGCGGAGGCCGCGGGGGTGTTCGGAAGGAGGACCGCGAACTCCTCGCCGCCGAATCGGCAGGCGAGGTCGCTTCCGCGAACGGTCGCCCGGACGATCTCGCCGAAGCGGCGGATCACGAGATCCCCCGCGGCGTGTCCCCGCGTGTCGTTCACCGATTTGAACCGGTCGAGGTCGAAGCAGGCGACCGTCAACGACGTCTCGTAGCGGTCCCGACGGGCCCACTCTTCGGCGAGGCGCGCCTCGAAGTACCGGCGGGACGCGAGCCCGGACAGCTCGTCGGTGACGGCCACCCGCCAGTTGCGCGAGGCGTGGAGGGAGGCGGTCAGCGGTCCGAGCAGGGCGCGGACCTCGCTCTTCGCCTCCTCCCCGATCGGAAGGGAGCTTTCGAGGTCGAGATGGGCGACGAGCCGGTCTCCGGAGTAGAGCGGCAGGCGGAGCCGCTGCACGCGCGCGCCGGAAAGCAGGTCCCGCGGCGCGAAGGAGCGATCCGTCTCCGTAGCGGACAGATCGCGGAGCCTGCGCGCGTCGATGGGTTGTTC
>DASRPJ010000172.1:0-4386 GCA_035646435.1 Thermoanaerobaculia bacterium
CGGCGAGCGCCGCGAGCGCGGCTCCCGTCGCGGCCCCCCCGGACGTCCCGAGCAGGAAGGGGTCCGCGAGAGGGTTCTTGAGCAGCGCCTGGAGCGCGGCGCCCGCCAGCGCGAGGCAGCCCCCCACGAGCGCGGCGAGCGCGACCCGCGGCAGCCGGAGGGACGCGACGAGGCGCGCCGTCTCGCCGGCCGGTCCTTCGCCGGCGACGAGGTCGGCGATCGACAGCCGGACGCCGCCGACGAGCAGCCCGGCGAGGGCGGCGAGGGCCAGCACGAGGAGCGCGCCGGCGAGACCGGCGGCGCCGCGGTGGGCACTCACGGGGTCCGCGCCTCCCCCGAGACCGCGTCGGCGAGCTCCTCGAGCGCGTCGAAGACGCGGGGCCCGGGACGGGTGAGCGCCGCCTCGTTCATCCAGACGACCCGCGCGCGGCTCACGGCTCCCCGCGACAGTGCGCCGGACGAGCGCGCGCGCTCGAAGACCGCGCGAGTCTCCGACGACGCGGGCAAAACGACGACGTCGACGGGCGCCGTCGTCAGGTACTCCGCCGACACGACCGGCCAGCCCGGCCGGGAGGCGAGAAGGTTCTCGGCGCCCGCCTCGGAAAGGACGTCATCGAGAAAGGTCCCGCCGCCCGCCGCCTGCGGAGGATCGGGCCACACGAGCAGGACGGCGCGCGGCCGCGGCCGGCCGCGAACCCGGGCGCGAACCGCTTCGCGGCGGCGCGAGAGGGATTCGACGAGCTGCGTCGCCGCTTCGGGGCGCCCGAGCGCTTCCCCCGCGAGCCGCACGCTCTCGAGGACCGCGTCGAGCGAGCCCGTCGGCAGGACGACGACCTTCAACCCGGCCGCCGCGAGCGCGGAGACGGGGCCGCGCGCGTTTCCTTCGCGCGTCGCGAGAACGAGGTCGGGGCGGAGGGACGCCACCTTCTCGGCGCTGATCTCGAGTCCGCCGACGCGGGGAATTCCCCGCGCCTCCGGAGGATGGTCGGAGTACTCCGAAACCCCGACGAGCGCGTTTCCGGCGCCGAGCGCGAAGACGATCTCGGTCAGGTTCGGGGCGAGCGTGACGACTCGCCGCGGGGCGACCCGGGCGACCGGTCCGGGCGGCGGATCGGCCGGGCGGCAGCCGAGCGCCGCGCCACAGGCGGCCAGAAGAGCGGCGGCGAGCGGCGGGCGGAGCCGCCCCGATGCGCCGATCAGCCCTGGGATTCGCCCTCTTCGAGATCGTTCGCGATGCCGAGCCGCATGCACCCGGCGTCGTACATCTGCCGGGCCGCCTTCTGGGCGTTCTGCAGCTCGGCGAGACGGTCTTTGACCTTCGCCAGCTCCGCCTGGATCTGGCCCTCGATGTCGCTGATCTCCTGGCGCGTCACCTCGAGCGTGTGCTCGTAGAACTTGCGCTGGTCGGGGGAAAGGCTCATTCGATCGCTCCTCCTGATCTCGGTTGCCGAATGGTAGCGCGAAACCTTACGGCTTCACGTCCACTACCACGGTAGACATCTGTCGCGGTCTCTTCGCGACCGAAATTCAAAGGGTGTCAGTTGCTGCTTCGTGTGAGAGCTCACGGCTTCACGTCCACCACTACGGTAGACATCTGTCGCGGTCGCTTCGCGACCGAAATTCAAAGGGTGTCAGTTGATGCCTCGTGTGAGGGAGCTCACGGCTTCACGTCCACCACTACCGTACGCCACATTCTGACCGGGACACCGTTCTTCGTCGCGGGCCGGAAGCGCGAGCCCCGCACGGCCTCGAGAACGATCGAGTCGATTCCACTGCGCCCGCCGAGGCCCTTCTGAACGCGCGCGTCGGAAACGGTGCCGTTCTCGTTGACGAGCACGAGGACGACGACTCGGCCCGCGACCTTCTGCTGGCGCGCCATCGGCGGGTACCGGATCTGCGGGGGCGCGACGAGCGCGGGCTCGACGACTCCGGGTCCGGGCCCGACGAGGTCCCCGCGCGACACCACCGGCTCGGCCGGTGCCGGGGCGGGCGGAGGAGGGGGCTCCGCGCGGGCGACGACCACCGGGGTGGGCTCGGGAGGCGGAGCGGTCGGGGGCGGCGGGGGCTCGGTCGGTTCCGGCTCCGCGACCGGCGCTTCGGTCGGAACGACCACCGGCGCGATCGTCGGTCGGCGGGTCGGCCCGGATGTGGGGCGCGCGTCGGGCGTGGCTCTCTGGAGGGCGTCCCGCTTCGCGGCGAGCTGCCGCTGGACTTCCTGCTCGATCCCCTTCGGGTCGAGCGAGTTCGCGCGGACTGCCGGAGTCGGCACGGGCTCGACCGGCGGCAGACTGGAAGCGACCGAGAGAGGCGTCGCGACGGGAGGCGCAACCGTCTCGGCGGCGGCAGGTGTCTCCTTGCGGCCGAGAAACAGCGCAAGGAGCCCCCCGATCACGACGACCGCAGCGATACCGATGTAGAGCGGAAGGCGCTTTCCCTTTTCGAACTCGAGCCGCGAGGGTGAGAACGATCCGAAAACTCCGGCTTCGGAGGGCGCGGACGCATCGCCGGCGGCGGCCGCGGCCGTCGCTTCCTTCGGCGAAGCAGGGGGAGGCGCCGCCGCCGGCGCGACCGGCTTCGGAGCCGCCGGGGTAACGGCTCGCGCGACCGCCCCTGCGCGCGCCCCGGCGGGCGCCTGGGCTTCGCGCAAACGGTTGAGGTAGATCGCGAGATCCGCGCTCCCGGGGGCGGGAGTGTACGAGTACAGAACCGTCTCGAGGTCGCGAAGCATCTCGGCGCCAGTCGCGTAGCGCGCTTCCGGATCCCGCGCGAGCGCCTTTGCCACGACCGAGTCGAGCGCGGCCGGGACGTCGGCGTTGACGCGCGATGGAGGGCCGACGTCCGCCTTTCGCACGAGCTCGAGCACCGTCATGTCCGAGTCGCCACGGAAGAGCCGCTCGCCCGTCAGCATTTCGTGGAGCACGCAGCCGAGCGAAAAAAGGTCGCTCCGGAGGTCGATCGACTTGCCCCAGGCCTGCTCGGGCGACATGTACTGCAGCTTCCCCTTGAGGGATCCGCTCTCGGTCTTCGAGACCTTCCGATCGGCCTTGGCGATCCCGAAGTCGCAGAGCTTGATCTCCCCCTCGTGGGAAATGAGAATGTTCTGGGGGGAGACGTCGCGGTGGACGATCTTGAGCTCCTCGCCACGCGCGTCTTTCCGGCGATGGGCGTAGTCGAGCGCGGACGCGACCTTGCCCGCCACGTACACGGCGAGCGGAACCGGCAAGGGCATGTCCGAGTCCCGGGCGGACGTCAGGATCGTCCTCAGGTCCAGACCGTCGACGTACTCCATCGCGATGAAGTAACCGCCCGCCTCGATCTTTCCGAGGTCGTAGATGTGAACGATGTTCGGGTGGTTGAGCTGCGCCGCGAGCTTCGCTTCGTCGGCGAACATGGTGATGAACTCGTCGTTGTCGGCGATGTGAGGGAGGATCTTCTTGATCGCGACGATCTTCTGAAACCCCTCGACGCCCGTGCGCCGCGCGCGGAAGACTTCCGCCATTCCCCCGCTCGCGATCCGCTCGAGGAGCTCGTACTGGCCGAACCGGTCGGGGCCCTCACCGGCGACCGCCTCGCGCGGCTCGACGCGGCGCGAAGGCGTCGGCGTGGCGTCGGCGGCCGCGACCGGGGCGGGCGGGGCCTTCTTCGGAACCTTGATGCGCAGCGTCTCGGTGAGCATCCGGTCGATGTCGCGCTCGGCCGGCGCAGGAGTTCGGGGCGTCGCGGGCTCGCGAGGCGGCGCGCCCACGCCGGGCGAAGCGGGGCGGACGCCCGGCCGGGTCTTGAGGGACACGCCGGAGAGCGTGTCGCGGAGCCGCCTCTCCATCTCGTCCTCACCCGCCGGGGGCCCCGGCGGCTTCGGAGCGGCCGGGCGGGGCGCCGCCGGCCTGGCGGCGGGAGCGGGCGCCTCCCTTCCGAGCTCGTCCAGCAGGTCGGAGAAGATGTCGGTCGACGTGAGACGGGAGGCGGCCGGTGCCTTCGCCGTCTTTTGCGCCTGCTCCGCGGCGCCGGTCGCGGCCTGCACGGCCGCCAGGAGCGAGCCGTCCGCGAACGGCTTGGCGACGATCTCGAAGGCGCCGATCTTCTGGGCGTCCGCCTTCGTGTTGGAGCCGGAGTAACCGGCCATGAGGAGCACGATCGGAGGCGCCGAGGCCCCCCCTTTGTTGCGGATCTCCCGTATGACGTCGGAGCTCGACATCCGCGGCAGCTTGCCGCAGAGGAGGACGAGGTCGAACTCACCGGCGGAGAAGGCCTCCAGGCCCTCCTCGCCGTCGTGCGCCTCGGTGACGTCGTATTCCGAGGATCCGAGGAGCGAGCGCACACGATTGCGATCTCGCTGTTCGTATTCGATCAGCAGTACTTTTTTTGCCATTCGGAAGCGTCGGTTTT
>DASRPJ010000173.1:0-9609 GCA_035646435.1 Thermoanaerobaculia bacterium
TTCGAAGGGCTGATCCGCCTCGGCGGGCGCGACACCGAGCAGGATTTCCGGCAGGACAAGATCTCCTTCCGCGACGACCTGTCGTACTTCCTCGGCAGCCACTCCTTGAAGGGGGGCGTCATCCTGAACTTCGCCCAGTACGAAGCTTCCAAGCTGTTCGAGGTCAACCCGCGCTTCTTCTATCGCTCGGACATCAGCTCGGAGTTTCCCTACCGCGCACGGTGGGGAAGCGGCGATCCCAACCTCGACGCGGACAACACGCAGCTCGGCCTCTACATCCAGGACGACTGGGCCGCGACGCCGCGGCTCACGCTGAACCTCGGCCTCCGGTGGGATTACGAGACCGACATGATCAACAACGACTACGAGACGCCGGCCCTCGTGCGCTCCACCCTGGCCGGGATCGTCGACGAGGACCGGTATTTCACGGACGGGAACCAGCGTGATCCGTACACGTCGGCCTTCCAGCCGCGGGTTGGAATCGCCTACGACTTCTTCGGCAACGGACGGACGGTTGGTCACGCCGGCTACGGCATCTATTACGACCGGACTCTCTACAACGACACTCTGGACGAGCGCTTCCGCCTGCAGTGGACGCAGCGGGAGTTCCTCTTCTCCGCCACCGGAGCGCCCCGGGACGGTGCACCGACAATCGCCTGGAGGCCGGAGTACCTCACCCGGGACGGTCTTCAGAGCCTGATCGCGAGCGGGCGCTCGGGTGAGCCAGAGGTCTTCCTCGTCGCGAACGACACGGAGCCCCTGCGGTCGCAGCAGTATTCGATCGGCCTCCGCCAGGCGTTCGGCGCGTTCGTCGCCGACGTTTCCTACGTCGGCATTCGGAGCGAACATGGCTTCACGTGGCTCTGGCAGGGCGGCCGCTGCTGCATCGACGTGCCGAACTTCAGCAACGTGCTCATCTCCTCCGACGAGCGGAAGACCTGGTACGACGCCATTTTCGTCACGGTCAACAAGCCCTACACGGCGTCGTCCAAGTGGGCCGCGTCGCTGGCCTACACGTATGGCGAGGCGGATCAGCTCGGGGGCGACCTCTTCTCGCTCGATTTCCCAACGGTGCAGGAATACCCCCGCCATCCCACGAGCACGGACGAGCGGCATCGGGTCGTGCTCTCTGCCCTCGCGGCGCTTCCCTGGCAGTTCCGGATCTCGACTCTTCTCACACTCGGCTCCGGGTTTCCGTACACCATCGACGACGCGACCCGCGGCTTCGGACCCGGACTCCAGGTCTTTCGGCGCAATGCCGGAGAGCCTCCCAAGGAAGACTTCATCATCCCCAACGCCTTCGCCTATCGGACGTTGGATCTGCGTCTCGAAAAGGACTTCACGATCGGACCGGGCGAGCTCGGTCTCATCGCCGAGGTTTTCAACGTCTTCGACTACGAAAACTACGGCTGCTTCGACGGGTTCACCGGTGGCCCGAACAACCCCAACCCGCGATTCAACCAACCCGGCTGCCTCGTCGAGCCGGGCCGCCGGCTCCAGTTCGGTGTGAGGTACGGATTCTGATGTGACGTCGGCCCGCGCTCCGATGCTGGGCGCGGGCCGTTTTCCGAGAGTCTTCGACGTGATTCTTTCGAAGCTCCGCCGAGGCGCCGCGCTCTTCGCGCTGGCGCTCTCGCTCGCCTGCCAGGGGACGACCGCGCCCTCGCCGGCGAATGCCGGAACGGCGGCTCCCGGCGTCGCGAAAGACGAGCTCCTCGACACGGTGTCGGAGCGGACCTTTCGCTACTTCTGGGATCTCACCAACCCCGCAAACGGACTCGTACCGGATCGATGGCCGACGCCCTCCTTCTCGAGCGTCGCGGCCGTCGGCTTCGGCCTGACCGCCTACGGGGTGGGCGTCGAGCGGGGCTACGTCACGCGGGAAGAGGCCCGGCAGCGCGTTCTCACAACGCTGCGATTCTTCTCTACCGCCCCGCAGGGGCCCTCGTCGACCGGGGTCACCGGGTACAAGGGATTCTTCTACCACTTCCTCGACATGAAGACCGGAGAGCGCTTCAAAGACGTCGAGCTCTCGACGATCGACACGACGCTCCTCCTGGGCGGGGTCCTCTTCTGCCAGTCGTACTTCGACCGAGACGACGCGGTCGAGGCGGAGATCCGCTCACTGGCCGACGCGATCTACCGGCGGGTCGAGTGGGACTGGGCCATGCGGCGGCCGCCGCTCGTGAACCACGGGTGGAAACCGGAGGTGGGATTCCTGCCCTACGACTGGGCCGGCGGCGGCTACGACGAGTCGATGATCCTCTACATCCTCGCGCTCGGGTCTCCCACGCACCCGATCCCGGCGGAAGCGTGGTCCCGCATCACCGCGAACTTCCGATGGGAGACCTTCCACGGACAGGAGTACATCCCGTTCAACGCGCTCTTCGGGTACCAGTACTCGCACGTCTGGATCGACTTCAAGGGCATCCAGGACGCCTTCACCCGCGCGCGTGGCATCGACTACTTCGAGAACTCGCGCCGCGCGACTTACGCGCACCGGAACTACGCGATCGCGAACCCCGGTCAGTGGCGCGACTACGGCGCGAACGTGTGGGGCCTGACGGCGTGCGACGGACCCGCCGACGTCACCGTGGAGATCGACGGCCGGCCGCGCACCTTCCACACCTACTGGGCGCGGGGCTGTTCGGCGACGGAGACGACCGACGACGGCACGATCGCCCCGACGGCGGCGGCCTCGTCGATTCCGTTCGCGCCGGAGATCGCGGTGCCCGCCGTCGAGGAGATGCGCCGGCGCTACGGCGACCGGCTGTTCGCCAAGTACGGATTCCTCGACTCGTTCAACCCGACGTTCCGCACCACGCAGGTCCCGCTGCAGCACGGCCGCGTCGATCCTGAGTACGGCTGGTTCGACGGGGACTACCTGGGGATCGACCAGGGACCGATCATCACGATGATCGAGAACTACCGGACCGGCCTCGTGTGGAACGTCATGCGTCGCAACCCGTACGTCGTCGCCGGGCTCTCCCGCGCCGGTTTCCGCGGAGGCTGGCTCGACCGCGCGCCCGTTCCGCCCGCCGGTTCCCGCCCGGAGCCGCGCATCGTGCCGACGCGCGCCCCGGCCGGCGCCGCGAGCTCCCCCCGGCCTTGAAGCCGGTTCGGCTCCTTCTCCTGCTGCTGGCGCTCGGCGCGTCCGCCTGCCGGAAGAGCGCCGCGTCCGATCGCGTCACTCTCGAGTTCTGGGGCCTCGGCCGGGAGGGGGAAGTCGTCACCCAGCTCCTCCCCGAGTTCCACCGGCGCCATCCCGGCATCCGCGTCGAGGTCCAGCAGATCCCGTGGACCGCCGCTCACGAGAAGCTCCTGACCGGCGTCGCGGGCGATGCGACCCCGGACCTCTCCCAGCTCGGCAACACCTGGGTGCCGGAGCTCGTCGCGCTGGACGCGATCGAGTCGCTCGACTCGTGGATCGCGGAGGGCTCGGCCGCGGAGAAGGTCGCAACCCCGGACTACTTCCCGGGCATCTGGGCGACCAACGTGATCGACGGCAGGTTGTATGGGGTGCCGTGGTACGTGGACACGAGGGTCGTCTTCTATCGGAGAGACATCCTCGCGCGGGCCGGGTTCGCGAGTATGCCGCAGACGTGGGCGGAGTGGGAGCGTGCTCTCGCGCGCGTCAAGCAGGTCGCCGGCGAGGGGAACTTCTCAATTCTCCTCCCGACGAACGAGTTCGAGCAGCTCCTCACTTTCGGCCTGCAGCAGGACGCGCCGCTTCTCGCGGACAACGGCACGCGCGGGAACTTCCAGAGCCCCGAGTTCCGCCGGGCCTTCACCTTCTACGTGGACATGTTCCGCAAGGGTTGGGCCCCCGTCGAAGCGGACACGCAGATCTCCAACGTCTGGGACGAGTTCGCGAAGGGCTATTTCACCTTCTACATCTCGGGACCGTGGCAGATCGGCGAGTTCAAACGCCGTCTTCCCCCGAGCGCCCAGGACGACTGGATGACGGCGCCGATGCCGGGACCGAACGGCCCCGGGGTCTCCGTTGCGGGCGGGTCGAGTCTCGTCCTCTTCAAGGATTCGCCGCGCAAGGCCGAGGCCTGGAAGCTCGTCGAGTACCTCTCCGAGCCGGCCGTGCAGGTTCGGTTCTACGAGCTGACCGGCAACCTGCCTCCCCGGAAGTCCCCGTGGCAGGGGCCGGCCCTCGCGGACAACCCGTACGCCCGGGCTTTCCGCGCGCAGCTCGAACGCCTCGAGCCGTCCCCCCAGGTGCCCGAGTGGGAGCGCATCGTGCAGAGGATGCGCCTCTACTCAGAGGAAGTCGTCCACGGCCGGCGAACGATCGACGGCGCGCTCGCCGCTTTCAACAAAGAGGTCGACGGGATGCTCGAGAAGAGGCGGTGGCTCCTCGCGAGAAAGGCGACGCGGGGATGAACGGGAATCGCGTCGCCTGGCTCTTTCTCGCCCCAGCCCTCGCGGTGCTGACCTTCCTCTTCTTTCTTCCGGTCGCCGCGGCGCTCCTGCTCTCCTTCACCGACTTCGACATTTACGCGCTGGCCGACTACGCGAACACGCGATTCGTCGGGCTGTCCAACTACACGAACCTCCTGCGCAACCCCGTGTTCTGGAAAGCGCTCGGCAACACGTTCTACTTCGTTCTCGTCGGGGGACCGCTCTCGGTCGCCGTGTCGCTCGCGGCGGCTCTCGCCGTGGCGTCGAGGCTGACGCGTTTCAAGCCGTTCTTCCGCACCGTGTTCTTCGCGCCCGTGGTGACGACGCTCGTGGCGGTGGCGGTCGTGTGGCGGTACCTGTACCACGCCCGCTACGGCTTCGTGAACTCGTTCCTCGGCGTCTTCGGGATCGGGCCGGTCGACTGGCTTGGCGATCCGAAGTGGGCGATGCCGGCGATCATCCTCCTCGCCGTGTGGAAAAACTTCGGTTACAACATGGTCCTGTTCCTCGCCGGCATCCAGAGCATCCCGGTCGAGCTCTACGAAGCCGCGCGGATCGACGGGGCATCCACGTGGCAGCAGTTCCGCCGGATAACGCTCCCGATGCTCGCGCCGACGTTTCTCTTCGTCGCCGTCATCACGATGATCGGCTACTTCCAGCTGTTCGCGGAGCCGTACGTCATGACGCGCGGCGGACCGGTGCAGTCGACCGTCAGCATCGTCTACCTGATGTTCGAAGAGGGCTTCCGGTGGTGGAACATCGGGACGGCGTCCGCGGTCGCTTTTGTCTTGTTCGCGATCGTGCTCGCGGCCACGCTCGTGCAGCTCCGGCTCCAGAAGCGCGGGGTCGAGGGATGAAGCCGGGGATGAAGCGCGCGGTCCTCCACGCCCTCCTGTTCGGGGCCGCGGCGCTGACCGCCTTCCCGCTGCTCTGGATGGTCTCCGCGTCGCTGATGGCCCCGGGGGAGACGAGCCAGACTCCGCCGCCTCTCCTGCCGGACTCGCCGACGCTCGGAAACTACCGGCAGCTCTTCTCGCAGCTCCAGATGGGGCGCTTCCTTCGCAACAGCACGCTCGTCGCGCTCGCGATCACGCTCGTGTCGCTCCTCCTGAACTCGATGGCCGGGTATGCGTTCGCGAAGCTAAGGTTCCGCGGGCGGCAGCGCCTCTTCCGGGTGCTGATCTCCGCCCTCGTCATACCGGCGCAGGTCGCCATGCTGCCGCTCTTCCTCATCCTGAAGTCGCTCGGCCTCGTGAACACCTACGCGGGGGTGATCCTGCCTTCGGCCGCCACGATCTTCGGGATTTTTCTCGTGCGCCAGTACGCGCTCTCCGTGCCGGACAGCCTCCTCGAGGCCGCAAGGATCGACGGCGCCTCCGAGTTCGGAATCTTCCGGAGGATCGTCCTGCCGCTCCTCCGCCCGATCCTCGTGACGCTCGCCGTGTTCACGTTCCTCGCGTCGTGGAACGACTTCCTCTGGCCGCTCATCATCCTCGCGGACGACGACCGGTACACGCTGCCGGTGGCCCTCGCGAGTCTGTCCAGAGAGCACGTGCAGGACAACGAGCTCATGATGGCGGGCTCGGTCGTTACCGTGGTGCCGGTGCTCCTCCTCTTCCTGTTCCTGCAGCGCTATTACATCGAGGGCATCGTGCTCGGGGGAGTCAAGGAGTGAGGAAACGGCTCACGACCGCCGTCGCCCTTTCGCTCCTTCTCGGCCTCGTCTTCACGGGCGCCGGCCCGTCCGGCGACGCGGTCGTGCTCGACGACTTCGAGGACGTCTCGCGCTGGAAGGCGGTCCCGTCCGACGGAGTCTCGCTCACGCTCGCGGCCGACGCCGGCTTCCGCGGCCGGGCGCTCCGGATGGACTTCGACTTCCAGGGCCGCTCCGGCTGGGCGGCGGCCCGTCGGAACGTCCTGCTCGAAATGCCCGGGAACTGGGAGTTCACGTTCCGGATTCGAGCCGACGCCCCGGTGAACAACCTCGAGTTCAAGCTCCTCGACGAGAGCGGCGAGAACGTGTGGTGGGTCAACCGCCGCAACTTCGAGTTTCCGCGCGACTGGCAGAAGGTGACGATCAAGAAACGTCACGTCGAGTTCGCGTGGGGCCCCGCCGGCGGCGGCGAGCTCCGGAAGACTGCCGCGATCGAGCTCACGGTGACGGCGGGAACGGGTGGGAAGGGCTCGGTGTGGGTGGACGAGCTGACGTTCACGGAGCTTCCTCCCGCGAAGTCGTACGGGCGGACGCCTTCGGTCACCGCGTCCTCCTCGATACCCCCGCATGAGCCGGGCCGGGCGATGGACGGCGACTCGAGGACCGGATGGCTGAGCGCGAAAGAGGATAACCACCCGTGGCTGATGGTGGACTTCCTGGAAAAGCGCGAGTACGGTGGGCTGAGGCTCGATTGGGCCCCGCCGACCTACGTGGCCAGCTACCGGCTCGAGACGTCCGACGACGGAAGGGCCTGGACGACCGTGCGGACAGTAACGCGCGGCGCCCGAGGGCGCGACTACCTCTCTCTCCCGGAGTCGGAATCGCGGTTCCTGCGCCTCCGCCTGGACGGCGGCATGAAATCTTTCGGCCTCCAGGAGCTCCGCGTCGAGCCGCTCGAGTTCTCGGCCTCGCCGAACGCGTTCTTCTCGGCCATCGCGAAAGAGTCGTCCCGCGGCGCGTTTCCGCGGGGGTTCGTGGGAGAGCAGGTCTACTGGACGGTGGTCGGTGTCGACGGCGACCGCGAGGAGGGCCTCTTCTCCGAGGACGGCGCTCTCGAGGTCGGCCGCGGGGGCTTCTCGATCGAGCCGTTCCTGTGGGCCGACGGCTTTCTGTGGAATTGGAGCTCCGTCGAGACCACGCACGCCCTGATGGGGGGCGATCTGCCCGTTCCCTCGGCCGTCTGGCACCGCCACGGCCTGATCCTCGCCACCACCGCGTTCGCGGCGGGAGAGCCGGGCGCGTCCTCGCTCTTCGCGCGGTACCGCGTCCGCAACGAGAGGAGCACGCCGGCATCCGTCCGGCTCTTCCTCGCGCTGCGTCCTTTCCAGGTCAACCCGCCCACCCAGTTCCTGAACGCGCCCGGGGGCGCGACGCGGGTCCGATCGATCCGCTGGGACGGCGCCACGGCCGACGTCGACGGAAAGAGAGTGTTGCCGTTCCCACGCCCGTGGGCTTTCGGCGCGGCCACGTTCGACGAGGGCCACGTGACCGAGTACCTGGGCCGCGCCGAGCTGCCCCGGTTCGTCGCCGTAACCGGTGAGGTCCGGCCGCAGCGCGTCTCCGATCCGTTCGGCTACGCGTCGGCGGCACTCGCGTGGAACATCGATCTCCGTCCGGGGGAGGAGAGAAGCGTCGACTTGGTCGTGCCGCTGCATCCCGAGTCCCGCCCGGAGAGCGGCGCCGGCGCGTTCGATCGCGCGCTGGCCGCGACCGTTCGGGAGTGGCGGGAGAAGCTCGATCGCGTGTCGATCACCGTACCGCCCGGCGCGCGGACGATGGCGCAGACCGTGAAAACGGCGCTCGCGCACGTGCTGATCAACCGCGACCACGCGGCGATACAGCCCGGCTCGCGATCCTACGAGCGCTCCTGGATCCGGGACGGCGCGCTCACCTCCGCCGCGCTTCTCCGGCTCGGCCATGCAGCCGCCGTGCGGGAATTCCTCGAGTGGTTCGCGCCGTATCAGTACGAGACCGGCAAGATCCCGTGCTGCGTGGACGCGCGCGGAGCCGATCCCGTTCCCGAGAACGACAGCCACGGCGAGTTTCTCTATCTCGCCGCCGAGTACGGCCGGTTCACGGGCGACCGAGAGCTCCTCCGACAGCTCTGGCCGCGCGTCGAGAAGACGGTCGGCTACATCGACCGCCTGCGGCAGGAGCGGCGGACGCCGGAGTACCGGCGCCCCGAGATGCTCGCCTTCTTCGGTCTCGTGCCCCAGTCGATCAGCCACGAGGGGTATTCGGCAAAACCGATGCACTCGTACTGGGACGACTTCTTCACGCTGACCGGCCTCGAGGACGCCGCGGCGATCGCCGCGATGCTCGGGAAGGCGGAGGAAAAGGCGCGCTGGGAGGCGATGGCGGAGGAGTTCCGGCGCGACCTCATGGCCTCGATCGGCCGGACGATCGCGCGGCATCGGATCGACTTCATACCCGGCTCCGTCGAGCTCGGCGACTTCGACGCGACGTCCACGACGATCGCGCTCGATCCGGGCGGGGAGCTCGAAAGCCTCCCCCGACGGGAGCTCCTTCGCACGTTCGAGCGCTATTACGAGGAGTTCGGCAAGCGCAACCGGCCGGGGGCGCAGTGGGACGCCTACACGCCTTACGAGCTCCGCACCGTCGGGACCTTCGTTCGCCTCGGCTGGAGAGATCGGGCGCACGAGCTCCTCGACTTCTTTCTCGACAGCCGCCGCCCGGCCGGCTGGAACCAGTGGGCCGAGGTCGTCGGCCGCGAGCCCCGGCGCGCGAGGTTCATCGGAGACATGCCCCATACGTGGGTCGCGTCCGACTTCATCCGATCGTTCCTCGACCTCTTCGCGTACGAGCGCGAGTCCGACCGGTCCCTCGTGCTCGCCGCGGGGATCCCCGAAGTTTGGATTTCCGCGCCGGGGGGCGTCGGAGTCCGCAGTCTCCGCACCCGGCACGGCACACTCGACTACTCGCTTGCGAGATCCGGCGGGGAGATCCGAATGGACGTGTCGGGGGATCTCAAGGTCCCGACGGGAGGTCTCGTGCTGTCCCTTCCCCCGAAACTTGCGCCGCCCGACTCCCGCGCCACGGTCAACGGCCGCGCGGTCGGGTTCGTTTCGGGCGAGCTCTCGATCCGCGAGCTGCCGGCACGCGTGATCGTGCGCCGGGGTCTGACCCCGTAGAGGTCCGATCCCTCATCCTCATCGAAGCCGCGAGGGCCGCACCGTTCGTCCGGATCACCTCCGAGTAGAACCGCGCGCTCGCTTTGGGCGTGCGCTTCTGGGTCGCATAGTCAACGTGGACGATCCCGAAGCGCTTGGAGTAGCCGTGGCTCCACTCGAAGTTGTCGAGGAAAGACCAGGCGAAGTATCCGCGGAGGTCCACGCCTCGCCGGATCGCCTCGTGCGCCGCGCGAAGGTGGCCCGCCAGGTATCGGATGCGCAGCGGGTCGTCGATTTCTCCGTCGGCCCGTGGCGGATCGTAGAAAGCCGCGCCGTTCTCGGTCACGTAGAAGG
>DASRPJ010000174.1:0-5284 GCA_035646435.1 Thermoanaerobaculia bacterium
GTCGTCGCGAGCAGGACGTCCGCGTCCCGCGAGTAGAAGCGCATCATCGCCTTCTCGAGCTCGGTCTCCCGCATCGCCCCGTGGGCGACCGTGACCCGCACGTTCGGTAGCAGCTCTTCGAGCTCCTGCCGGACGCGGCCGATCGACTCCACGCGGTTGTGAACGAAGAAGACCTGTCCGCCGCGGTCGATCTCCGCCTCGATCGCCTCGCGGATGACGTCCGGCTTCGCGGGAACGACCTGCGTCTCGATCGCGAGCCGGTCGCGCGGCGGAGTCTCGATGATCGAGAGGTCGCGCAGCCCCGACAAGCCCAGGTGGAGCGAGCGCGGAATCGGGGTCGCCGACATCGAGAGAACGTCGATCGAGGCCTTCCACTCCTTCAGCCGCTCCTTCTGCGCGACCCCGAAGCGCTGCTCCTCATCGACGATCAGGAGCCCCAGGTCGCGGAACGCGAGGTCCTTCCCGAGCATGCGGTGCGTCGCGATCAGGACGTCCACCGATCCCGCCGCGACTCTTTCGACGATCGCCTTCTGCTCCGCGCGCGACCGGAAACGCGAGAGGAGCTCGATCGTCACGGGGAACGCGGCGAAGCGGCGCTGAAAGGTGCGGAAGTGCTGGTCCGCGAGGATCGTCGTCGGCGCGAGCACCGCGACCTGCTTTCCGTCGAGCACCGCCTTGAAGGCCGCGCGCATCGCGACCTCGGTCTTGCCGTACCCGACGTCTCCGCAGAGGAGCCGGTCCATCGGCTTGGACGACTGCATGTCCCGCTTCACGTCCGCGATCGCCTGGGCCTGGTCCGGCGTCTCGACGTATTCGAACGCGTCCTCGAACTCCTTCTGCCACGGCGAGTCGCGCGAGAACGCGAAGCCCTCCGCGAGGCTGCGGCGCGCGTAGAGCTTCAGGAGCTGGTCGGCCATGTCGCGCATGGCCTTCTTCACGGACGCCTTGCGCCGCGCCCATCCGGCGCCGCCCAACTTGTCGAGGAGGGGCGGCGCGCCCTCGGCTCCCGAGTACTTCTGCACGAGGTCCATCCGCTCGACCGGCAGCAGCAGCCTCTTCTCGTCGGCATAGCCGATCTCCATGAACTCGCGCTCTTCCCCCTCGATCGGCACGCGCTTCAGCCCCTGGAAGAGCCCGATGCCGTAGTCGCGGTGCACGATCGCGTCGCCGAGCTTCAGGTCCCGCAGGTCCGAGAGGAACGCCTCCGAAGGACGGCCGCGCGCGACCGCGGAGCGCTTTTCCTCGCCGAAGATCTCGCTCTCGGCGTACACGGACGCCCGCGGGTCGCGGAGACGGAAGCCGGCGGAGATTTCCGCGGGGAACGCGACGAGCGCGCCCTCCCGCCGTTCCGACGAGACGTGGAGGGAGTATTCGAGCGCGAAGCGGCGGAGCTTCTCCGGCCCCCCGGTCGGGTGGACGGCAACGAAGACTTCTTCCCCGGCCGAGAGTGCCCGCGTCATTTCCGCCGCGGCCTCGGCGGTCCGGCCGGCGTGGCCCGCGATCGCTTCCGCCGCGAGGCGTACTCGCTCGCCGCGCGCCGAGAGGCCGACGCGATCGAAGAAAACCTTAGCCCCTTCGATCGAGTCCCGGATCCCACCGACCGGATGAAGGAGCTCGTCCGGGTCGAAGAAGTCCCGATCGGGATCGCGGTCGGCGGCGATCCGTTCCGCGAACTGGTCGAGCTCCTCGAGAACCGCCGAAGGCTCGAGAACGACGAGAAGCGCTTCCGGCGCGTGATCGAGCCAGCCGGCCGGCATCGGGACGACGGCGGGCGCGAAAACGACGCGCTCGGCCTCCGACGGCGGACGACCGATCCGCTGCTCGAGGTCGGCGCGCTTCTCCTGTGCGTCCTCCGCCGCGGCGAACGGCGGAATCACCGCGGACGTGAGTCGCTCGCGCGACCGCTGGGTGTCGGGGTCGAAGACGCGAAGTGAAGCGATGCGATCGCCGTCGAGCTCGACGCGCAGCGGGAGGTCCCGGTCCGGCGCGAAGACGTCGAAGAGCCCGCCGCGGACGGCGAGGTCTCCGGTCTCGATGACGAGGTCCGCCCGCCGGTAGCCGACGCGCGTGAGTTGCGAGACGAGTCCGGGCAGCGAGATTTCCTGTCCCTCTTCGAGCGCGACGGACATGCCGGCGAGCCGCTCCGCGGCGGGCAACCGGGTGAACAGCGCGCGCGCCGGAAGGACGATCGCCTGTACGCCGTCGCGGCGCCCGAGCGCGGAGAGGAGCGCGAACTCGTCCCGCCGCGCCTTCAAAGACGGAGGGATCCGCTGGTAGGGGGTCAGCGACGGCGCGGGAGCGTGGAAGACCCGAGCGAGACCGGCCGCCGTGAGATCGGTCTGAAGTCGCTCGGCGTCCTTCTCTTCCGCGACGACGGCGGCGACCGGCCGGTCGAGGTCGAGCGCCAGCGCCGCGAGGAGCGCGCCGGGAAGGGCGCCCACAGCGCCCGCGATCGTCGTCGTCCCGTTCCCGGAGCGGATCCGGTCGAGGAGCTCCCGATGCGCCGAGAGGTTTCGGGCGAGCTCGGCGAGCAGGCTCAAGGATTCCGGGAGGATGCGTCCGGCCGGCCGACCGAGCCCTTGAGCTCGTCCACTTTCGCCTTCCAGAAGCGGGCTTCGGCGAGCGCGTCCGCCGCGGCCGACACCTCATCGGCGAGCGAGCGCTCGAGGCGCGTGAAGCTCTGTCCCGCCGCGACGATCGCCGACGCGAGCTTCTCCTCAGCCTCGAGGACGACGGCGGCGAGCCGCGCCGGATCCCCCTTCTGCCGGGCTTCCGCCGCCGACCGGTCGAACTCCATCACCTCGCTACCGAACTCGCGCTTGCGGACCGGTTTCGCGCGTTCCCCTCCGCCGAGCGCGACGAGAAG
Source organism: Thermoanaerobaculia bacterium (assembly GCA_035646435.1). Taxonomy (GTDB): domain Bacteria; phylum Acidobacteriota; class Thermoanaerobaculia; order UBA5066; family Gp7-AA6; genus Gp7-AA6. The sequence goes on from DASRPJ010000174.1 coordinate 2,867, forward strand.
CATGCGCGCCCGCTCGATGGGATCGAGGAGGGAGAGCCTCGCTTCGTCCAGCGCTGCCGCAGCGTGCGTGATGCGTTCCCGAAGGTCCTCCCGGGTCGCGGACTTTTCGCGAATCGCCCGCGAGAGCACGGCGTAACGCTCTTCGAGAGCCGAGGCATCGACCGCCCACGATCGGGTCAAGCCGAACAAGAGGAACGCGTCCGACGGGATCTCGAAGATCTCGCCGCAGTCCACGCAGATCGCGGCCGACAGACGGGTCGCCCCGCAAGCCGCGCACTCACCGCCGACCGCCGAAGTCAAAGTCCCTGTCACAGCGTCAGTCTCCTGCAATTCAGCAGCCGAAGAGGGATCTGACCCCTTCGGGATCAGACCCCATCAGACTCGCTCCGCCGTCAGCTCGCGGAGCCGCCGCACGGCGCTCGCCACCGCGCGGATCGTGTAGTCGACCTCCTCCTCCGTGTTCGAGCGGCCGAGCCCGAAGCGGATCGAGGCGTGCGCGAGGTCGTCGGAAACGCCGAGCGCCTTCAGCACGTGGGAAGGGCGCAGCGACGCGGACGTGCAGGCGGACCCGGAGGACACCGCGACGTCCTTCAACCCCATGAGAAGCGCTTCCCCCTCGACGCCCGCGAAGGAGAGGTTCAGGTTTCCGGGGAGCCTCCGCTCCTCGGCCCCGGGCGCGAGCGAGCCGTCGGCCGACAGCTCCGGGAGCGCCGGTCCGTTCAAGGAGACGTCGGGGACCTCCGCGAGAATCCCTTCTTGGAGGCGCTTGCGCAGGAGCCGCAGGCGGCGGCCCTCCGCCTCCCGCTGCGCGAGCGATACTTCGAAGGCCTTGCCGAGGCCGACGATCCCGGGGACGTTCAGCGTCCCGGACCGCAGGCCGCGCTCGTGCCCGCCGCCGTGGAGGATCGGCTCGAGCCGCACGCGCGGCTTGCGCGCGCGCAAGTAGAGCGCGCCCGTTCCCTTGGGTCCATACATCTTGTGGGCGGTCACCGACGCGAGGTCGACGTCCGCCGCGTCGAAGGGGATCTTCCCGACGCCCTGCACGGCGTCGGTGTGGAAGAGGACGCCTCTCTCGCGGCAGACCGCGCCGATCTCGCGCACCGGATGGATCGTCCCGACCTCGTTGTTGCCGAGCATCAGCGAGACGATCACCGTCCGGTCGGTGATCGCTTCGCGTACCTGTTCCGCCTCGATCCGCCCCGTCCGGTCGGGCGCGAGGTACGTTACCGCGAACCCCTCGCGCTCGAGCGCGGCGCAGCAGTCGAGAACCGCGCGGTGCTCGGTCGCGCCCGTCATGATGTGGTTCCCCTTCTGCCGGTACGCGCGCGCCGCGCCCAGGATCGCGAGGTTGTCGCTCTCCGTCGCGCCGCTCGTGAAGACGATCTCCTTGGGCGAGACGTTCATCGCCTCCGCGACCTGGCGGCGCGCCTCGTCGACAGCGGCCTCCGCCTCCCAGCCGAAGACGTGGCTGCGCGAAGCGGCGTTGCCGAACGCCCGAGTCAGGTAAGGCAGCATCGCCTCGAGGACGCGCGGATCGAGCGGCGTCGTCGCGTGGTGGTCCATGTAGATGGGCAGGTTCACCGTCATTGCGAAACGCCCAATATGGACCTTTTCAATCCCCTTTTTCAACCGCTCGCGCGGTGCATAATGAGATCCATCCCATGTCGGCTCTTCCCCGGACGGCAACCGATTTCTCGTTTACGTCCCCGCGGCCGAAGGTGCGCCTCGTCAACGCGTTCGCGCGGCCGTTCGAGAACGTCGTCGCGACCGCGCGGACGTGTTACTCGTCGAAAGGGATCGTCACCGAGGACCAGGCTTCCGCGCGGCCCGAGCGACGAGACGCGCTCGCGAAGTCGATCTACGAGGCGGGCCATCACACGACGTTCCAGCACGCGCACTTCCAGTTCGCGCTGGAGAACGTGTCGCGGCAGTTCCTCTGGACTTTCCTCCACAGCCACCCGTTCTACAACTCCGAGCAGGTATCGCAGCGCTACGTCGAGGTCAAGCCGGGCAACTACGCCGTGCCGCCGATGGCCGCGCCGGAGCGGGAGATCTTCGACTCGACCGCCCGTCGGCAGGAGGCGGCGTACCGGAAGCTGACGGAGCTCCTGACGCCGCTCGCGGGAGAGCGCTATTTCGGGCTCTTTCCGGGTCGGACTCGCGGCGACGGGCGGCAGAAGTTCGCGGGTTCGGTTCAGAAACGCGCGCAGGAGATCGCGCGGTACGTCCTGCCGGTCGCGACGTTCGCTTACCTGTACCACACGGTCTCCGGCGTCACGCTCTTCCGCTACTGGCGGCTCTGCGAGACCTACGACGCGCCGCTCGAGCAGCGCGAAGTGGTGTCGCAGATGGTGGCGGAAGTGCTTCGCCACGACCCGCTCTACGCGAACGTCCTCCAGGATCCCATCCCTCTCGAGG
>DASRPJ010000175.1:0-4513 GCA_035646435.1 Thermoanaerobaculia bacterium
GAGGCCGCCCATCCGCCGCACGTCCTGCTCGCCCCCGAGCGCGTGGATGACCGCGCCGGATCCGAGGAAGAGGCACGCCTTGAAGAACGCGTGCGTGACGACGTGGAACATCCCGGCGACCCAGGCCCCCACGCCGCAGGCGAGAAACATGTAGCCGAGCTGTGACAGCGTCGAGTACGCGAGGACCTTCTTGATGTCGTTCTGGGCGATCGCGATCACCGCGGCAAAGATCGCCGTGAAAGCGCCGAGGATTGCGATCGCGCCCATCGCCTCGGGCGCCAGGCGAAAGAGCACGTTGCAGCGGGTCACCATGTACACGCCGGCCGTGACCATCGTCGCGGCGTGGATGAGCGCGGACACCGGCGTCGGCCCGGCCATCGCGTCCGGGAGCCACACGTGGAGCGGGAACTGAGCGCTCTTGCCCATCGCCCCGAGGAAGAGGAGGACGCACACGAGCGTGAGGCCGGGCGCGTACCGGTTCGGATCCGCCGCCGCGGTCGCGAAGACGGAATCGAAGTCGAGGGTCCCGAAGAGCGAAAAGAGTCCGAACATCCCGAGCAGGAATCCGAAGTCCCCGATCCGGTTCACCACGAACGCCTTCCTGCCTGCCGCGGCGGCGTACTCCCTCTCGTAGTAGTAGCCGATGAGAAGGTACGAGCAGAGCCCGACCCCCTCCCAGCCGACGAACATCAAAAGGAAGTTGTTCGCGAGGACGAGCACGAGCATGGCGAAGAGGAAGAGGTTCAGGTAGGCGAAGTACCGCGCGTAGCCCGCGTCCGTCTCGTCGTGCTTCATGTAGCCGACGGAGTAGACGTGGATGAGGAACCCGACGAACGTCACGAACGAGACCATGAGCGCGGAGAGCGGATCGAGCCGGAGGGAGAGGTCCACCGAAAAGTTGCCGGCCCGGATCCACGGCGCGAGCGTCTCGACGAGGGGCCCGGCGTTTCCCGAAAAGTAAGGAACGAGCCGCGTCGCCGCGACGACCGTCGCGAGCCCGACCGACCCGACCCCGACCGCGGAGACGAACGCCTTCCCGAGACGGCGGCCGAAGAAGAGACAGAGGAAGAACCCGGCGAGGGGCAGGGCGGGAACGAGCCAGAGGGGGAGCGTCACCACTTGAGCAGGTTGATCCGGTTGACGTCGATCGTTTCGGTGTGACGGAACATCGCGACGAAGATCGCGAGGCCCACGGCCGCCTCCGCCGCCGCGATCGCGATGACGAAGAAGACGACGATCTGGCCCTCCACGCTCTGGAGCGTCGAGGCGTATCCGAGGATGGCGAGGTTGGCGGAGTTCATCATCAGCTCGATCGCGAGGAAGATCGAGATCGCGTTGCGGCGCATGAGCGCCCCCGCGAGCCCGAGCGCGAAGAGCGCGCCCGAGGCGAGCAGGACGTCACCGAGAGGAATCCCGTTCGCGGTCACGTCCGTCCCTCCCGCCGGGCGAGGGCGAAAGCGCCGACCAGCGCGGCGAGCAGGAGGATCGACAGGGCCTCGAACGAGAGAAGGTGCTCGGAGAAGAGGAGCCGGGCGACCGGAGCGACCTCCCCGGTCAGGGGCGAGGTGGAAGGGGCGGCGTTCGTGGCGCCGTGCGCCCGCAACGCGCCGAGAAGCACCGCCGCGAACACGACGATCGCGAGGGCCGACAGCGTGTGGTGAATGGGACGGCCCGACTTCTGGCGCACCTCCTCGGGTACGTTCAGCAGCATGAGCACGAAGAGGAAGAGGACGAGGATCGCGCCCGCGTACACGATGACCTGCAGGGCCGCGATCAGCGGCGCCGAGAGCATCACGTAGGCGACCGACAGCGCGAAGAAGGACACGACGAGCGCGAGAACGCTCTTGACCGGGTGGCGGTGAACGACCATGACGGCCGCGAAGAGGATCGCGAGGCCCGCGGCGACGTCGAACACGAGCCGCGCCGTCACAGTACGCCCCACACGACGAGGGCCGCGGTGGAGAGCAGGTTCACGAGCGCGAGCGGCAGGAGCGCCTTCCACCCGAGCCGCATGAGCTGGTCGTAGCGGAAGCGAGGGAGCGTCCAGCGGACCCAGATGAAGACCCACACGAAGAACGCGGTCTTTGCGGCGAAGATCACGACGGACAGGAGGACTCCGCCGAGGCCTTCCGGGTGGAAGCCCGGGAGCGTCCACCCGCCGAAGAAGAGCGTGACCGTCAGCGCCGAGGCGACGATCATGTTGATGTACTCCGCCATGAAGAACATGGCGAACTTCATCGAGGAATACTCCGTGTGATATCCGCCGACGAGCTCCGCCTCCGCCTCCGGAAGGTCGAACGGCACGCGGTTGGTCTCGGCGAACGTGGCGACGTAGAAGACGACGAATCCGAGGAACTGTGGAAAGACGTTCCACCGCGGGAGGAATCCGAACCACGTACCGGACTGCATGGCAACGACGTCGGTCAGGCGGAAGGAGCCTGCGACGAGGATCACTCCCGCCGCGGCCGTCGTCATGGCGAGCTCGTACGAGATGATCTGGGCGCTCGAGCGGATCCCGCCGATGAGCGAGAACTTGTTGTTCGACGACCAGCCGGCGAGCACGATCCCGTACACCGAGAGGGACGTCAGCGCGAAGAGGTAGAGGATCCCGATCGAGACGTCGGCGCCGATGAGCGGGACCTCCCGGCCGGCGATGGTCGCGGTCGCCCCGTAGGGAATCACGGCGAACGTCGTCATGGCGGAAAACACGGCGATCCCCGGGGCGATCACGTAGAGGAACCGGTCCGCGTTCGCCGGGACGATGTCCTCCTTCATGAAGAACTTCACGGCGTCGGCGAGCGGCTGGAGGAGCCCGAAGGGCCCGACCCGGTTCGGCCCCGGCCGGTCCTGGATCAGGGCCGCCCCTCGCCGTTCGACCCACATGGGGATTGGCAGGATGAGGAGGATGACGAGCACGGGCCCGAGCACGCGCAGAAGCACGAACCCGACGTCGGCGAGGCTCAAAGGGCGCCCGTCGAAACGAAGAGCCCCTTCCTCATCAGGCCGCCGCCCGCGAGCTCTTCCTCCGTGACGTCTCCGTAACCTTCGACTTCCTCCCGGATGAGCGCGCGGATGTCGGCCGGCGTCCAGTTCCGGTCGCCCCAGCCGAGAGCGGTCGCCAGGAGGAGGAAGAGCTCCCAGTGGGCGCGGATCGGAGGCGGCGGGAGGAAGGCGCGTTCGAAGCGCTGGACCCGACCCTGGACGTTCGTGAAGCAGCCTTCCTTCTGCGCGAGGGACGCCGCCGGGAGCACGACGTCGGCGACCCGGGAGAGCGCCGTCTCGGTCCTCGCCGCGACGGCCAGGAAGCCGGCCCCCCGGAGCCGGTCCACCGACCCCGCCTCGTCCGCGGCCGCGGCGAAGGCGCCGTCACCGATGATCGCCGCGCGGGGCGTCCACCTGCCCGAGAGGACGTCGTCGAGGCCGTGTCCGCCGGCGCGCGGCGCGAGTCCCATGTCGCGCGCGCCCGCGTAGTTCGCCCCGGCGTGGTCCCCCTCCAGCCACTCGGTCTTCGACTTCATCCTCCGCGTCCGCGAGCGGTCCACGACCACGTCGCGGTTGTCGCACCCGAGGTGGTCCGCGATCTTCCGGAGGAGGAAGTTCTCCTCGTTCGACAGGTGGGCCGAGCCGAGGAAAAAGAGAGCCGAAGGCCCGTCGGAGTCGACGACGCTCCGGATCTCGCTCGCGATGCGCTCGATCGCCTCGGGGACGATCAGCGTGCGGACCTCGGCGCCTTCGCGCGCCGTGGCCTTCGAGATCTCCCGGACGTTCAGGCTCTCGGAGAGAAAGCGCCCGTAGTCGCACAGCCAGTAGTCGTTCACTTCCGGGTTCAGCCTCGGCAGGAAGCGGTAAACGATCGCGTCCCGCGTCTCGAGCGAGATGTTGCAGCCGATGTTGCAGCCCGGACAGACCGAGGGTGTCTTGTTCAGGTCCCACACGCGGCGGCGGAATCGGAACTCCTTCGTGGTGAGGGCCCCGACGGGGCAGACGTCGGCGGCGCACGCCGACCAGTCGTTCGCGAGGGGCTTGCCGTCGTGAGTCCAGACGAGGGTCCGTCCCCCGCGGTCCAGGAACGTGAGCTCGCCGGTGCCGGCGATCTCGTCGCAGAATCGGATGCACCGCGTGCACTGGATGCACCGCGTCATGTCGGCGATGACGTGCGGACCGATCATCGTCCGGTCGTAGCCGGCGTACTGGCGCTTCCGCTCGTCGTGGCGCGACCGCTGCTCGCCGTAGCCGAACGCGTTGTCCTGGAGCTTGCACTCGCCCGCCTGGTCGCAGATGGGGCAGTCGAGCGGGTGGTTGATGAGCAGGAACTCCATGTTCGCGGCGCGGGAGTCGCGGACCTTGTCCGTCGTCGTCTTGACGACGAGGCCTTCCTTCAACGGGGTCGTACAGGCCGCCTGGATCTTCGGAATCCCCTCGATCTCGACGAGGCACATGCGGCACTGCCCGACGACCGAAAGGCGCGGATGAAAGCAGAAGTGGGGGATCTCGATCCCGGCGAGCTTCGCCG
>DASRPJ010000176.1:0-5170 GCA_035646435.1 Thermoanaerobaculia bacterium
TCGACGCCGAAACGAAGAAGAAGCTCCGGAAGTTCATCCGGGAGCCGTACGGGATGGTGCTCGTCACCGGCCCGACCGGCTCGGGAAAGACGACGACGCTCTACGCGTGCCTCTCCGAGATCCAGTCCGTGGAGGACAAGATCGTCACGATCGAAGACCCCGTCGAGTACCAGCTTCGGGGCATCACCCAGATCCCCGTCAACGAGAAGAAGGGCCTCACGTTCGCCCGCGGCCTCCGTTCGATCCTCCGGCACGACCCGGACAAGATCATGGTGGGAGAGATCCGGGACGAGGACACTGCGCAGATCGCGGTGCAGTCCGCCCTGACGGGACACCTCGTGTTCACTACGGTTCACGCGAACAACGTCGTGGACGTTCTCGGCCGGTTCCTCAACATGAAGGTCGAGCTCTACAACTTCGTCTCGGCCTTGAACTGCATCCTCGCGCAGCGCCTCGTCCGCAAGATCTGCTCGCACTGCCGGGAGAAGGCCACGGTTCAGCCGCAGGCGCTCATCGAGGCGGGACTCGACCCGGCGGCGCTCGCCGGCCAGGAGTTCTACGAGGGGAAGGGTTGTCTCGAGTGCGATGGGACCGGCTTCCACGGGCGGATGGCGATCGCGGAGCTCCTCGACCTCTCCGACCGGATCCGCGGGCTCATCCTCGAGCGCCGGCCCGCCTCGGAGATCAAGCGGGCGGCGAAGGAAGAGGGGATGAAGTTCCTGCGCGAAGCCGCGCTCGCGAAGGTCTTCGAGGGGTCCACGACCCTCAAGGAGATCAACAAGGTCACATTCGTCGAGTGATGAAGATTCCGTTTCTCCCTCCCGTCGTCCCCGGACACGTCTTCAGCCTTCTGGCCGACGGCGTGACGTGGGCGAACGTGCGCCGCGATCCCCCCGGCTTCGTGGACTCCCGTCACTTCGTTTACCCCGCGAGCACGGTCGGCGCGGGTCCTTCCGGCACGCCTCTCTACTCGCGGGACGCGATCGTGGAGGCGGTCGACGTCGCCCGCCGCGTCTCCGGAGGCCGGCTGGCGAGGGCGTCGGTCATCTTTCCCGATTCCTGGGCGCGCATCCTGCCGATCGACTTCGACACGCTGCCGAAATCGGAGGACGCCATCCAGGAAATGGTCCTCTGGAAGCTGAAGAAGCTCCTGCCGGGGATCACGGAGGAGCTCGCCGTCGTGTTCGAAGAGATGCCGCGGGCCGCCGAGGGCGGCGAGATTCGACTGCTCGTCGCGGCCGCGCCGTCGGAGACTCTCCGATCGGTCGAGCAGTCGTTCGAGAGCGCGGGAGTGCGCGTCGGCGCCCTCGCCCCGGCGAGCCTCATGCTCTTCGAGGGACTCTCGCCGACGCTCGGCACGCTCGCGGGCGGCGACTACGGCCTCATTCACCGGTCCCCCGGTTCGCTCGTGTTCGTGATCGCCCGGGACGGCCGGCCGCTCTTCTTTCGCCAGCGCCCGGAGGAAGAGGGCGCGGAGGCCGACGAAGAGCAGGATCAGGAGATCCGGCTTTCGCTCTCCTACTATCTCGAGAAGCTCCACGGATCCGGCTTGAGCGCCGTGTACGTGCACGACGCCGCGCCCGGCCGCGACCTCGCGAGCGTCTCGGCCCTTCCGGTCAAGCCGACGACGCTCTCCGGCGCGCTCTTCGCGGCGGATCGCGGCTTCGACGAGCGCGTCGCCAGCCGTCCCGAGCTCCTGCCGGCGTTCGCGGCGGTCTACGGGAAGGGCTGAGCGATGAACCTGAACTTCGCCCGCCGCCCGTTCCGCGACTATCGCCCCGTCTACCTCGTCGCCGGCGGCGCGCTGCTCGCGGGGGTGATCCTCTTCGGCGTCAACGCGACCCTGTACGGAGAGTTCCGCCGGGACGTGGCCGACACCCGCGAAGAGATCGCGTGGCTCGAGAAGCGGCAGGCGCGCGCCACGCAGGCGGCCGAAGAGGCCCGTTCGGCCCTCCGGGCCTACGAGACGTCGGCCCTCGCGGTGGAGAGCCGCGGGCTTCTCCGGCTCGTCTCGGAGCGGCAGTTCTCCTGGATGACGCTTCTCGCGCGCCTCGAACGCGTGCTGCCCGCCGAGGTCCGACTGTCCCGGCTCTCGCCGACTTTCGAGGATTCGCGCGAGATCGCGGTCGACATCGCGCTCGTGGGCCGCGGCCCCGAAAGCGTCGTCCGGACGCTCGCGGCGCTCTCCCGCTCCTCGTACTTCGCGACCGTCGAGCTGAAGGTGGAAACGCGCCCCGACGCCGGCGAAGGCGCGCCGGAGGGGCACTCCTTCGCGATCTCGACGATCTACGACCCCGAGGGGGGAGAGTGAAGTCCCGCGTGAACGTGTGGCGGCAGCGGGCGGGGCTCCTCGCGGTCTCGGGCCTCTTCCTGCTCGCGAACGCGGTGTTCCTGATCGGCTTCCGCACGATCACCGCCAGGCAGGCGCAGGCCCTGGAAGACCGCCGGTCGGCCCTGACCCGCGACGTTGCCGCCAAAGAAGTGGAGGCGGCGAAGCTCGTCTCGGAACGCGACCGGCTCGCCGGGGTTTCCTCCGTGATCGAAGAGTTCTACGGGCGAAGGGTCGGTTCGCGAAAGGAAACGCTCGCGCCGATCGTCGAGGAGATCCACTCGGTGATGCGGCGGATCGGCGTCGCCCCGAAGTCGATCAGCTATTCGATCGTCCCGGTCTCGAGCCTGCCCCTTTCCCAGATGGCGATCAGCTTCAGCTTCCAGAGCGACTACGCGCGTTTCAAGAGACTCCTTCAAGCCTTCGAGGCGAACCGGAGGTGGATCGTCGTCAAGGACATCTCGCTTTCCCGCGACAGCGAGACCCCGGGCGAGGTCCAGGTTCGGATCGGGCTCGCGACGTACTTCACGACCGACGACGCACCCGTGCCGTCCGGCCCCGGCGGCGCCGCCGGGCGGACGACCGTCCGAAGCGTCCAGAGGACGGTGCGCCGGTGAAGGCCCTCGCGCTCGGGAACCGGCGGCAGGCGATGCTCTTCGGCGGGCTCGTCCTCGTGCTGGTCTTCGCCGTCGTGAAGTGGAGCGGGCGCGACCCGGACGCCGCGCCGCCCGTAGCCCCCCCGCCGGCGTCGGCGGACGCCGACGAGGCGCGCCCGGCGATCGGCCGCCGGCCCCGGCCCCGCGCGGCGCAGCCCGAGGAGGTGCCGCTCATCACCGCGCGCGATCTCGAGCCGCTCGTCGGCGGCGGAGGCGGCGGCACGGGCCGTGACCTCTTCGACTTCCGCGAGCCGACGCCGCGCCCGTCGCCCGTTCCGACGCCCGCGCCGCCGCCGCCGCCGGCGCCGGGCCAGCCCGCTTTCGTCGGGCCGGTCCCTCCACCCGGTCCGACGCCGACCCCCGTCGCGCCGGATCCCCCCTTCAAGCTGATCGGGATCTTCGGGTCGAAGGAACAGCCGATCGCGGTCTTGGAGACCGGAGACAACAACACGCACAACGCCCGCGCCGGGGACGTGATCCTCCGCCGCTGGATCATTCGGAGAGTCGGGTACGAGTCGATCGACGTCGGCTTCGTGGGATACCCCGAAACGGAAACGAGAAGATTGGCGATCGCCCAATGAAGCCGAGAAAGGCCCGCTTGACGATGACAAAACGAATTCGCCTCGTCCGCGTCCTCCCGCTGCTGCTCTTCACGCTGACCGCGTGTACCGGCTCCCGCGCCTTCCGCGAAGCCCGGGACCAGGAGGCGCTCCAGCACTGGGACCTCGCGGTTCTGCACTACTCGCGAGCCGCCGAGCTCGATCCGAAGAACAACCGGTACCGGATGTCGCTCGCGCGGGCGAAGATCAAGGCGTCGCAGTTCCACTTCGAGAAGGGGAAGCTCTACCGGGGCTCCGGCCGGCCGGAGCTCGCGCTCGTCGAGCTCCAGCAGGCGGTCCTCCTCGACACGACGAACCAGTACGCGGAGATCGAGCTGCGAAAGGCGCGGGAAGACGTCGCGAACCTGGTCGCCGAGCGCTCGAGCGAGACCCGGCTCGAAACGCTGAAGCGGCAGGCGCGGGGCAGCCGGGCGAAACCGCCCATCCTGGAGCCGGCGAGCGACCGGCCGATCAGCCTGAACTTCCCGCAGCCCAAACCGATCAAGCAGATCTACAAGGCGCTCGCGGACGCGGCCGGGATCAACGTGATCTTCGACCCGCAGCTGAAGAACGACAATGTCGAGATCACGCTGACCAACATGGAGTTCCAGCGGGCGCTCGAGACACTCATGCGCCAGGAGAACCACTTCTACAAGGTGATCGACGAGCGGACGATCATGATCGCGGCCGACACCCCCGCGAACCGCAAGACGTACGAAGACCTCGTCATCCGGACGTTCTTCCTCTCCAACGCGGACGTCACCGAGGTCGCCAACGCGCTGCGGTCGCTCCTCCAGACGACGCGGATCTCGGTCAACAAGGCGGAGAACTCGGTCACCCTGCGGGACACGGCCGACAAGGTCGCCATCGCCGAGCGGATCGTCGAACAGAACGACAAGCAGCTCGCCGAGGTCGTCGTGGACGTCGAGCTCCTGCAGATCAACACGACCAAGTCGCAGGACCTGGGCGTGCTCCTCACGGCCTACGAGAGCCGGGGTCTCCTCGCGGCGCCCGGCGGCCAGACGAACTTCGGGAACGACGTGCCCGAAGGCAGCTTCACGTGGGACCAGCTGAAGGACATCTCGCTCCGCTCGTTCGGCTTCACGATCCCGTCGATCACGTACTCCTTCATCAAGAACAACACGGACTCCGAGCTCCTCGCAAAGCCGCAGCTCCGCATCTCGGAGGGCCAGAAGGCCCAGCTCGTCATCGGCGACCGCATCCCGATCCCGACGACGACGTTCAACACCGGGACGACGATCGGCGGGAACATCGTGCCCGTGACATCCTTCCAGTACCAGGACGTCGGGATCAAGATCGAGGTCGAGCCGCGGGTGCACCACAACAAGGAAGTCACGCTGAAGCTCACGATCGAGGTCTCGAACCTGAACGGCTTCGTGGAAGTGCAGGCCGGCCAGAGGCAGCCGATCATCGGGACCCGCAACATCTCGTCGAGCATCCGCTTGAAAGACGGCGAGACGAACTTCCACGCCGGCCTTTTCCGCACGGACACCAGCCATACGACGAACTCGGTTCCGTTCCTGGGAGACATCCCGATTCTCGGACGCCTCTTCTCGAAAAAGCTG
>DASRPJ010000177.1:0-11689 GCA_035646435.1 Thermoanaerobaculia bacterium
CCACAGGAGGTCTCGCCCGTCGGACGACGTCGCGACGAACGTCAGGCGGCGCCCGTCCGGCGAGAGAGCGAGCATTCCCTGGAAGGCCGCGTCGCGCGGCGGCGGTACCGTGAAGCGCACCGGCACGACCGCCGCCGCGGAGGGCGCTCGCCGCCACGGCCCGAAGAGAGAGGCGAGGAGCGCGAGGAGCAGGCCGGCCGCGACGATCCACCCCGCGAAGCCGCTCCGGCGGGCGACGGGAGTGGTTGCGGTCGTCGCCGTCATCGGAGATCGGGCGACCTCGTCGAGCTCGAGCGAGACGTCGCGCGCGCTCTGCCACCGTCCGTCGGGATCCTTGACGAGGCACCGCCGCACGATCCGGTCGAGCGCGGGCGGGGCGAGGGGCGCCACGGCGGAGACCGGCGGCGGCTCGCTCGCCATGATCGACGAGATGAGGGACGCCTGGCTCTCACCCGAGAAAGCTTTCTTCCCGGTCGCCATCTCGTGGAGCACGGCGCCGAACGCGAAAATGTCGGTTCGCGAGTCGGCTTCCCGCCCCTCGAGCTGTTCGGGGGCCATGTACTGGAACGTGCCGAGGATCGTCCCTTCCTGCGTCAGGTTCGCGCGCGTGGGCAGCGCGGTCAGGGACGCTCCCGATCCGGCCGCCTGGGCCACGACCTTCGCCAGGCCGAAGTCGAGGAGCTTGACGCCCGACTTCGTCAACATCACGTTTCCCGGCTTCAGGTCCCGGTGCACGATGCCCTGTCGGTGCGCCTTGTCGAGCCCGTCGGCGATCTCGACGCCGAAGCGCAGGACCTGGTCGGTCGGAAGTGCGCCTCGGTCGAGCCGTTCCGACAGCGTCTCACCCTCCAGGTACTCCATGACGAGGTACTCGGTCTCGCCCTCGCGCCCGACGTCGTAGAGCGCGCAGATGTGCGGGTGCGACAGCTGCGAGATGGTCCGCGCCTCGCGCTCGAACCGCTGGCGCGACTCCTCCGACGCCGAGAGGTGCGAGGGCAGGACCTTCACCGCGACCGTGCGCTCCAGTCGCGTGTCCCGCGCGCGGTACACCTCGCCCATCCCGCCTGCGCCGATCGGCGCGACGATCTCGTACGGACCGAGACGGGTGCCGGCGGAGATCAAGAGCGACCGGTCTCGAGGTACCCGCTCTCGATTTCGGCCAGCATCTGCTCGGCGTCCGGGCACGGAAAAGCGTGCCGGGCGGCGGCCCGGATCGACTCGATCTTCCTGCGGGGATCCGCCGTCGGAGCCCGGCGCCGGGCTGCCCGAAGGGCCTGCCGCACCCACTCCGCGACGGTCATCCGCTCGGCCCGGGCGGCGCGCTGGACCGCCCGCACCTTTTCCTCCAGGAGCACCGAAAGCCGCTTACTCATCAGATGGGCCCACATTACTCATCATAGGAGGAAGAGCGGCAGGCGTCATTTCTTCTCGAGCCCCGCCTGCCAGTTGAGAACGAGGATGAGCGGCGGCGGAGGCTCCTTCGACGCGCGGATGATGATGAGGAAGCGGCCGTCGGGAGCGACGTCGTAGCGGAGAGGAACGTGCGCGCCGAACACGTACGAAATCGGCGCGTCGAAGAGCCGCGTTGGACGGCCCGTGGGAGCCCCGGCCGACGGGTCGAAGGGAACCGCCATCATCGTCGTGCTCTTCGACACGAAGAAGAGCTCGCGACCGTCGTGGCTCCACCGCGGTTGGATTCCGCCCTCCGACGAGATTCGAATTCGCTGCGTGGCGTCCGGGTACGTGGCCACGAAGACCTCTTTGCGCCCGGACTCGTCCGAAACGTAGGCGACGCGGCGGCCGTCGGGCGAGAACGCGCCCTGATCCTCGTCGAAGGGACCGGCGATGAAGCTCCGGGGATTGGGATCTCCGGCGAGCGAAAGGAGCTTCAGGTCGCCGCGGGTCGTCGACGAGAACTCGCGGTAGAGAAGAACGCTGCCGTCCGGAGAGACGTCCCGCGGCCAGCGCGGCGGCTTCGGAGGCAGGAGTGGCGCGGGCTTGGTCGCGCCGGAGAGATCCCGTGCGTAGATGTTCCAGTGGCCCCCGCTCGTGTTTCCGAAGATGATCCGCTTCCCGTCGCGCGCGAAGAGGGGGTTCAAGTCGGGAAACGGCAGCGGCGACCGGGTTCCCGTCCCCAGCCGGGTGTCGAAGACCCAGATGTCCGGCGGCACTGCCAGCTCTTCCATCACCGCGACCGCAAGCTCCCGGCCCTCCGGGGACAATCGCGGGCTGATGAACATGCCGGGCGCGCCGATCGAGCCGACCTCCCGGCCCGTCCGATCGAACCAGGCGAGACGCGACAATCGCGCGTCCGAATCCGGCCTGTACGCGAGCACGTTTTCCGACGCGCCGAAGGTCGTCCGACCGGTCGGGGGTAGGTACTCGATGGCGTCGACGAGTCCGACCGGATCTCCGACGATCTCGCGTTTCTCGGCGTCGAATCGGGCGGCCGTCAGCCGTCCCCCGCGCCGGAAGAGGAGATAGCCCGGGGGGACATAGAGCACGTCCGAATGTTCCGGGACGACCTGCCGGGTGTCCTTGGAATCGAGCGCCTTCGCGTAGATGACGCCCCGCTCTTCGCCCTGGACTCGAACGTCGTAGAGGAAGTGACGGCCGTCCGGGAGGAAAGCCGGCCAACGATGGGCTCCGTCGCGGACCTCCGTCACCGCTGTGGGGGTGCCGCCGGAAGCCGGGACGCGCAAGATCGGCAACCGATAGCCCGCGGCGAACAGGATGGTCCCGTCGGCGCCCCAGGTGCCTCCCCTCGGCTCCTCGACGTCCGCCAGCGGCACCGGCAACGCGGAGGAGTTCGCCTCGACGGCTTTCAGCTTGCCCTGACCGAAGAATGCGAGCGAACGGCCGTCCGGCGACCAGAACGGGAACGAGGCCCCGCTCGAATCCCGGATGACGAAGGCGTCGAGCGAATCGAGCGGCCTCACCCAGAGGAGCACCCGGTCGTCGGAGTCTCTCGCCGAAAAGGCCACACGCGTTCCGTCCGGCGAGACCGCGGGAGTCCCGCTGTTGGCGTCCAGGAAGTAGAACTCGGTGCCAGGCGGCGGATGGAGGAAGGATCGGACGACGCCGAGTGACGGGGCCGTGTCGCGCGTCGTCCTTCCCGACAGGGCGGCGAGCGCGAGCGCGACGAGGGTCACGGCCCACGGCAAGGCCCACCAGCGGCTGCGCCGCGGACCGACTGGCGGCGCGACCGTCGCACGAGCGGGCTCCCTCTCGATCTCCTTGAGCTGGCGCGAGACATCGCGCGCCGTCTGCCAGCGGTCCTCGGGGTCCTTCGCCAGGCACGTCCGCACGATCCGGTCGAGCGTCGCCGGCGTCAGCGGGACGAAGTCGGAGATCGGGCGCGGCTCGTCCCGCAGGATCGACCCGATGAGGCTCGCCTGGCTCGCGCCGGCGAACGCTTTTGCTCCCGTCGCCATCTCGTAAAGCACCGCGCCGAGCGCGAAGACGTCCGTGCGCGCGTCGGCCTCCTTCCCCTCGAGCTGCTCGGGAGCCATGTACTGGAGCGTGCCGAGGAGCGAACCTTCGCGCGTGACGGGCACGGCCTGCGTCGGCAGAGCCGTGAACTGTGTCGCCGCGGAGACGGGAGCCAGGACCTTGGCGAGGCCGAAATCGAGGAGTTTCACGCCGGACTTCGTGAGCATCACGTTGCCGGGCTTCAGATCCCGATGCGCGATCCCCTGCCGGTGCGCCTTGTCCAGAGCGTCGGCGATCTCGCAGCCGTAGCGGAGGACCTGTTCGATCGGGAGGGCACCCCTTGCGAGCCGGTCCGCGAGCGTCTCGCCTTCCAGGTACTCCATGACGAGGTACTCGGTGTCGCCCTCGCGGCCGACGTCGTAGAGCGCGCAGATGTGCGGGTGCGAGAGCTGGGAGATCGTGCGCGCCTCGCGCTCGAATCGCTGACGGGACTCCGGGGATTCGGCGAGGTGCGACGGCAGCACCTTCACGGCGACCGTTCGCTCGAGCCGCGTGTCTCGAGCGCGGTAGACCTCTCCCATCCCGCCCGCGCCGATCGGCGCGACGATCTCGTACGGACCGAGGCGGGTGCCCGTCGGGAGAGTCACGCGCCCTTCACTCGATTTCCCCGGTCCTTCCCCGGCTTCGGAAGGAAGGTCACCCCGGGCAGACCCCGGAGGTCTCCGTCGCTCGTCACGAGCTCCGCGTCTTCGGCGCGCGCGGTGGCGTAAACGATCGAATCGGCCATCGCGAGGCGAAACTCGAGACTCACGTCCGCCGCCGCGAGCGCGAGTGACTCGGAAAGAGGAACGACCCGCGTCTTCTGCATCTGTGCGGCAGCCAGGAGGGCCTCTTCTTCGGTGCGCTCCCGCTTCACCAGCTTGTAGACCTCGTAGAGCACGATCGCGGGAGTCACGACGTTCGAGGTCTTCTCGAGGTAGGCGCCGTACTTCGCCGCGTTCCCGCCGCCGGTAAAGAACTCGATCCAGCCCGAGGAGTCGACCAGGATCATCGCCGGTCCTTCTTCTCCCTCAGCGTTGCCGTCTTCATCCCCTTCAGATAACCCCTCAGCCGGCCGATCGGCTGGTCGGGAACCATGGTGATCACTCCGCCTTTCGCGATGATCTGGACGACCTGCCCGGATTTCAAGCCGATCTCGCGCCGGATTTCGCGAGGGATCACGACCTGATACTTGGTCGAAACCACCGACTGGGCCATGGCGACCTCCGGACGGATTTTAACCTACGTTGCTTTGATCGATCGAGTACTCGTAGCCCGTAGAGATCGACCGTCGGGACGGACCCGGACTGGTGCGCGAAGTCAGCGGCATGGCCGGGTCTCGAAAGGATATAACCCGCGTCCACGGGCATGAGCCTTCTGCGAAACGTCCTGCTCGCCGGATCGGAGAACCGCTGGCTCCGCGAGCGGGCCGTCCGGTATCCCTTCGTCCGGCGCGCCGTCTCGCGGTTCATGCCGGGCGAGACGGCGGACGAGGCGCTCGCTGCCGCCCGCGCTCTCGGCGTCGGCGCCGTCCTCACGCGCCTCGGCGAGAACCTGAGGGACGCCGGCGAAGCGGCCCAGGTTACGGCCCACTACCTCGACGTGCTCGACCGCATCCACCGGGAGAAGCAGGACGTCGAGATCTCCGTGAAGCCGACGCAGCTCGGCCTCGACTTCTCGCCCGAGGACTGCGAAGGGCACCTCCGCCAGCTCGCGACCCGCGCGCAGGCGCTCGACAACTGGGTCTGGGTGGACATGGAGTCCACCGCCTACACCGAGGCGACGCTCGACCTTTACTGCCGGATCCGAGCGGACTTTCCGAGCACCGGCCTCTGCGTCCAGTCGTACCTCTATCGAACCGCCGAGGACGTGGAGAAGCTCATCGCGATCGGATCGGGCGTGCGGCTCGTGAAGGGCGCGTACCTCGAGCCACCCGACAAGGCTTTCCCGAAGAAGGAGGACGTCGACGAGCGCTATTTCCGGCTCGCCACGCGGCTCCTGTCGGCGGACGCGCGGGCAAAGGGCGTCCGCGCGATCTTCGGCACTCACGACCCGGTGCTGATCCGTCGCATCGAAGAGCTGGCGCGTTCCGAAGGGCTTCTGCCCGACGCCGTCGAGTTTCAGATGCTCTACGGGATCGGCCGATCCGAGCAGCTGCGCGTCGCGGCCGCCGGGTACCGCTTCCGCGTCCTGATCAGCTACGGCGAAGCGTGGTTCGCCTGGTACATGCGGCGCCTGGCGGAGCGGCCGTCGAACGTTCTCTTCGCCCTCCGGAGCCTCGCCGGGCGCTGAGGGTCAGGATCGGTCGGCGTCCGCGCCGTAGCAGGCGCGGAAGAGGTCCGCCGTCGAGACGGGACGCAGGCGGTCGAGGCCGCGCGCGCCGCCGCGGATGACGCGGACGTCGCGGATCGTGCTCGTCACGACCCGGTTGCCGAACTCGAGGCGAAGGCCGCGCGCCGCGACGAGGTCGCGCTTGATCGCGGTGCCGCCCCACGTGCAACCGGCGATGGATGTCAATGCCGGCGAGAGGCCGTTGCGGTCGAACCATCCGCCCGATATCGAGTAGGAGCCGTCCTCTTCCACGTGGATCGTATAGACCGAGTTCTCGGTCGCGACGAGGACGCGGTCTCCGCGCTGGAGGTCGGCCTTCCGGATCGCCTCGAAGCTCCCGACCTGCTTCAGGATCGCGTCGACGGTTCGCGCGCGTGCGAGCAACGGATTGGCCTCCCTCACAAGGTTAGCACCGGCGGCCGGAACCGGCGTGCCACGCCGTCGCAGATCGGTGTCCCCTTTTGGGAAGAACCTTAAAAAGGCTTTGTCGAAAGGGTCAGGTGGAGACCTGTCCCCCGGCTCCCCGCCACGCGGCCATTCCGCCCACCACGTTGGTGATCCGCGTGAAGCCCTTCCGTTCGAGGATGCTCGTCCCGATCGAGGAGCGGTACCCGCCGGCGCAGATCACGGCGAGCGGCTCGTCTGCGGGCAGGGTGGCCGCCGCCTCGGCGAGCGTGTTCAGCGGGACGTGCGACGCGGAGGGGATGTGACCCGCCTGCCATTCGCCCGGCCGGCGCACGTCGACGACGCGCGCGACCTTGCCCTCGCGGATTCGCGCGTCGAGCTCCTCGACCGCGATCTGCTCCATGGTCGCGAGCGGACGGCCGGCTCGATCCCACTCGAGGACGCCGCCGTCGAGGTATCCGGCGACGTTCTCGAGCCCCACGCGCGCGAGACGCGTGCGCGCCTCGCGGACGTGCTCCTCCTCTTCGGCGACGAAAACGATCGGGGTCTCCGGGTGGACGAGCGCCCCGGCCCATGAAGCGAACTGGCCGGACAGGCCGATGTGGAGCGAACCCGGAACGTGCCCCGCCCCATACTGCGCCGACGGACGGGTGTCGAGCAGGACGGCGCCGGCCTCCTGCAGATCGTGAACCTGCGCCGGCGAAAGGGGCTTCGGGTCGGACAGATCTTCGAGCGGGAGCGCGCCCTCGCGGTTGATCGCCACGTCGCGCGCGAAATACGCGGGAGCCTCCGGAAGGTCGGTCGTCATGATCCGGACGAACTCCTCCTTCGGCATCGGCTTCAACGCGTAGTTGAACTGGCGCTGTTCGCCGATCGTCGAGCTCGTCTCGCTCGAGATGTTGCGGCCGCAGAGCGATCCCGCGCCGTGGGCCGGATAGACCTCGACGGAGTCGGGCAGCGTGAGGAGCTTCTCGTGCAGCGAGTCGTAGAGCATTCCGGCGAGCTCCTGCGCGCTCATCTTCGAGCCGAGGAGGTCGGGCCGGCCCACGTCGCCGATGAAGAGCGTGTCGCCGGTGAGCACGGCCTTCGGCGTCGAGGAGACCGATCGGTCGATCACGAGAATGGACAGCGACTCCGGCGTGTGCCCGGGAGTTTCGAGGAACCGCAGGGTCACGTCGCCGATGCGGACCTCGTCGCCCTCCTCGACCGGCACGTGCTCGAACTGCGCATTCGCCTTCGCCCCGAAGTAGATCTTCGCGCCGGTACGCCGGGCGAGCTCGCGATGCCCGGACACGAAGTCGGCGTGGAGGTGAGTCTCGATGACGTGCTTGATCTCGAGCCCCTGCGCGCGGGCCTCGTCCAGGTACTCGTCCACGTCGCGGCGCGGGTCCACGACGGCGGCTTCCCCGTTCGACCCGATCATGTACGACGCTTGCGCGAGACAGCCGAGGTAGAACTGCTTGAAGTACATCGTGACCGGATTCTAGCGCCCGGAACGCGACTCCGGCTCGCCCTCGATCTCCACGGCGAAGTCGGGGGTGAGGCGCAGCCGAAGCCCGGCGAGGCGGCAGGGCCAGCGCTCGCGCTCGACGCGGGCGGCCACGCGGCGCCAGATCCACGCGGCGAGGTTCTCGGCGGTCGGCGGGATCGCCGCGAACTCGGGGACGTCGCGGTTCAGGTTGCGGTGGTCGAGCGGTTGGTCGACTTCCTCCTTGAGGATCCGGTCCAGGTCGGAGAGGTTGACGACCATCGCGGACTCCGGATCAACCGGCCCCTCCACCGACACCTCGAGCTCGAAGTTGTGCCCGAAGCCGTGGGGACTCTCGTCGCCGTACACGTCACGGTTCTTCTCGGGTGGCCAGTCCTTTTTCCAGAGGCTGCGCCCCGCGTTGAAGTGCAGGGTGCGGGTGAGCCGGACCACGCTTCGAACCTAGCACAGCGGATCCGGCGTACCCGGTGTCGCGTTTCTTCGTCGCAAAGTATCGGGCGAAGACCCGACCCCACTAGAATCCGGGCACGGCATGGCGACGACGGCAGCGGGAATGGAGGAGCGTCTCGACTTCGCCCGCGTGGGGACCGTGGACGGGCTCGTGTCGACGGCGGTCTTCGGCGTACCGGGCGAGAGGGAGGCGGCGCGCGAGGCGATCCGGGTCGCGGCGGCCGGGCTCGGGATCCTGCCGGCGTCGATCTTTCCCCTGTACGAGGCGCGGGGGCGCGGCGAAGTGTCCGGCTTCACCGTGCCGGCGATCAACGTGCGGGTGCTCTCGTACGACACGGCCCGAGCCGCCTGCCGCGCCGCGCGGAAGCTCGACGTCGGCGCGCTCGTCTTCGAGATCGCGAGGAGCGAGATCGGGTACACCGACCAGCGCCCCGCCGAGTACGCCACGGTGATGCTCGCGGCGGCGATTCGCGAAGGCTGGACGGGCCCGCTCTTCATCCAGGGGGACCACTTCCAGACGAACCCGAAGAAGATGCGCGACGACCCGGACCGCGAGATCGCCGCGATCGAGGCGCTCATCGACGAGTCGATCCCCGCGGGTTTCCTTCAGATCGACATCGACACGTCGACGCTCGTGGACCTCTCGAAGCCGACGCTCGAGGAGCAGCAGGCGGTCAACTCGGCGCTCACGGCGCGCTTCACGAAGTTCATCCGCGCGCGCGAGCCGAAGGGCGTCACCGTGTCCGTCGGCGGCGAGATCGGCGAGGTCGGGAAGGCGAACTCGACGCCGGAGGAGCTGCGGGCATACATGGACGGTTTCCTCCGCGAGCTCGGCGGCGGGCCCGCTCTCGCGAAGGTGTCGGTGCAGACCGGGAGCTCGCACGGCGGCGTCGTCGGCCCGGACGGCTCGGTGCAGCGGGTGAAGATCGACTTCGACACGCTCCGCCGCATCTCGAAGGTCGCGCGCGAAGAGTACGGGATGGCCGGCGCGGTGCAGCACGGCGCGTCCACCCTTCACGCCGAGCTCTTCGGCAACTTCCCCGGGCACGACTGCGCGGAGATCCACCTCGCGACCGAGTTCCAGAACATGGTGTACGACCACCCCGCGTTTCCGCTGCCGCTGAAGCGCGCGATCGAGAGGTGGCTACTCGAGAAGATGGCCGGCGAGAAAAAGAAGGGCGAGACCGAGAGCCAGTTCTTCTACAAGACCCGCAAGCAGGCGATCGGCGCCTTCAAGGCGGAGCTGTGGAACCTCCCCACCGGCACCCGCGAAGCGATCCGCGACTCTCTCGAGAGGAGGTTCGCGTTCCTCTTCGAGAAGCTGCGCGTCCAGGGCACGCGGGAGGTCGTCGCGCGCTGGGTACGGCCCGTCCGGGTCGACCCGGGCAACGCCGCCTCCGCCGGCCCGCGCGCGGGCTACGTGCGCGACGACGAGGCGGGAGACTGATTTGACCGCCCGGAAGAAGACGCCGAGGAAGCGCGCCGGCCGGCTTCCCGCCTCTGGCTCGAAGCTCCCCTCCCGCATGACCGCAGTCGTCAAGACGAAAGCGGTCGCGGGACCCGCCGGCACGGAGGTGCGGACGGTCGCGGTCCCCCGCCCCGGCCCGGGCGAGGTCCTGATCCGCGTGCTCGCGACCGCGATCTGCGGATCGGACCGGCACATCTACAAGTGGGACGAGGCGATGGCGTCGATCGTGAAGCCGCCCCGCATCTACGGCCACGAGTTCTGCGGCGAGATCGTCCGCTTCGGCCCGCAGGCCGAGCGGCAGGACCTCCGGCTCGGCCTCTACGTCTCCGCGGAGATGCACGTCACCTGCGGGCACTGCCGCCCTTGCCGCACGGGTCAAAGGCACATCTGCGAGAACACGCGCATCCTCGGGGTCCACGGCGACGGCTGCTTCGCGCAGTACGTCGTCGTCCCCGCGTACAACGTGATCCCCCTCGACCGCCACGTCGTGCCGCCGCGGGTCGGCGCGTTCCTGGACGCCCTCGGGAACGCCGTCCACACGGCGCAGGTGACGGACCTCTCCGGGAAGTCCGTCGCCGTGCTCGGCTACGGCCCGATCGGCGCCATGTGCGCCGAGATCGCGCGGATCTCCGGCGCGGCGCGCATCGCGATCACCGAAGTCAACGCGCAGGCGGCCGCTCACGCGCGCCGCTGGGCGAGCGCGCGGCGGCTCGAGAACGTCTCGGTCATCAACCTGAAGCGCACGAAGGACCCGGCCGGCAGCGTGCGCGAGGCGCTCGGCGGCGGCGCGGACGTCGTGCTCGAGCTCTCCGGCGCGGAGGCGTCGATCAACCTCGGCCTGGCGGTGGCGCGCAGCGGCGCGATCGTGTCGCTCCTCGGGCTCCCCAAGGACCGATCGGTCACGATCCGCGACTACACGCGCGACCTCATCTTCAAGGGCTTGACGCTCCACGCGGTGATCGGCCGGAGGATCTTCGAGACGTGGATCAAGATGCTCGACCTCCTGCGGGCCGGGCTCGACGTGGAAGACATCGTCACCGACGAGTTCGAGGGGCTCGAGAGCTTCCACGACGCGATGAAGCTCCTGGAGAGCCGGCGGGCGATGAAGGTAGTGTTCTACCCGAACGGAAGGCCCTGACCATCAGGAGTTGGAATGCCGACGAATCCCCCGCCCAAGCCCCACGTCCCCGAGGAAATGAGCGAACGCCGGATCGCGGAGTTCGCGCTCGAGGAGTCGCGCCTCTCGAACGTCGCGTACCGCTTCCAGCTCAAGCCGCGCGAGCGCGTGTGGAAGAACTGGGACCGCACCGAGTTCGAGCCGAACCATTACCGGATGCTCGGTCTCGCGGGCGTCTGCCTGACGCGCGACGAAGCGGGCGAGGCCCAGCGCATCGCGTCGCGGGCGCTCGGTGACCTGGACGAGATCCTCTACACCGTGGAGCCGCCCGCCCAGGGGGTCATCGTGAAGGGATCGAGCGGCACGTCCGAGATCATCAACCGTCCCACCCTCTGCATCGAGATCATGGCGCCCGACGGCGCCGCTTTCGACCGCGCGCTCGCGGTCTTGGACGGCGCGTTCCCCGGCGGCCGCGTCGCCGGGAAGGTCGTCTCCGAGGAGAGCTAGCCCATGCTGAAGACGATGACACTGACCGACCACCTCGCCGCCGAGATGGCGAAGCTGCGCGAAGCGGGCACGTACAAGGAGGAGCTCGTTCTCTCGTCGCCGCAGGACGCCCGCGTCACCGTGAACGGCCGCGAGGTCTTGATGCTGACCTCCAACAATTACCTCGGCTTCGCGAACCACCCGCGCGTGCGCGAGGCGCAGAAGAAGGCGATCGACCGGTGGGGCGCCGGCATGGCGTCGGTCCGGTTCATCTGCGGCACCCAGGCGCTTCACAGGGAGCTCGAGGCGGAGATCGCCGGCTTCTTCGGCACCGACGACTCCATCCTCTACATGTCGTGCTGGAACGCGAACGAGGGCCTGTTCGCGGCGATCCTCGAAGAGGCGGACGGCCTCTACTCGGACGAGCTGAACCACGCGTCGATCATCGACGGCGTCCGGCTCTGCAAGGCGC
>DASRPJ010000178.1:0-21702 GCA_035646435.1 Thermoanaerobaculia bacterium
TTTTCCCGGAACATCTTTTTGAGCCGGTCGTTGCCTTCGTGCCGGAAACGACGGACCTCGATCCTCGCCTCCTCCGCCATGTGGTGCGCCTTCTTCGCGAGCTCCTTGCGGCGCTCCTCCGTCAGCGAAGGGATCGGTATCCGCACGACCTTCCCGTCGGACTGGGGATTCAGGCCGAGGTCCGACTTCCGGATCGCGCGTTCGATCTCCGCGGCCATCTTGGGATCCCACGGCGCGGCGACGATCAGCGTCGGCTCGGGGACGGAGAGGTTGGCGACCTGGTTGATCGGGACGTCCGCCCCGTACGCGGCGACGAGAATCCCGTCGAGGAGTCCGAGGTTCGCCCTTCCCGTCCGGAGCGTCTTGAACTTCTCCTTGAGCGCCCCAACCGCGTCGCTCATCCGCTTGTCCATGTCCTTCAGTTCCTGTCTCACGACGCCTCGCTCTCTGCCGACACGAGCGAGCCGATGTCCTCGCCCGTGACGACGCGCAGGATGTTCCCCCGGACGCGGAGGTTGAACACCTTGATCGGAATCCCGTTGTCCATGCAGAGCGCGATCGCGGCGGCATCCATCACCTGGAGGCCTTTCTCGAGCGCCTGCCGGTAGCTGAGCGCTTTCAGAAACTTCGCGTTCGAGTCGCGCTCGGGGTTGGCGTCGTAGACGCCGTCCACCCGGGTCGCTTTCAGGAGCACGTCCGCGCGAATCTCGTTGGCGCGCAGCGCCGCGGCGGAGTCGGTCGTGAAGAACGGGTTGCCCGTTCCTCCCGCGAAAATGACGACCCGCCCCTTCTCGAGGTGGCGCATGGCCCGGCGACGGATGAACGGCTCGGCGATCTGCCGCACCTCGACCGCCGACATGAGGCGGTTGGAGATGTGCCTCTTCTCGAACGCGTCCTGCAGAGCGAGGCCGTTGATCACCGTCGCGAGCAGCCCCATGTGGTCGCCCGCGACCCGGTCGATTCCCTGCGCCGCGGCGGCCATGCCGCGGATGATGTTCCCCCCGCCCACGACGACCGCGGTCGCGACTCCGAGGGCGTGAACCTCGCCGATCTCGTCGGCGATCCGGGCGACGACGTCCGGGTCGATCCCGAACGGCCGCTCGCCCATGAGCGCCTCGCCGGAAAGCTTCAGCAGGATGCGGGCGTAGACCGGCTTCGACGACATTCGCGCGCGATTATTACCTAGGCCCGGAGCGAGCGCGGGCGTTCGCGGATTTACGATTCGGTGCCGCGGGGGTCAGGCGTCCGGCGTCGCCTCGGAGCGCAGGGACGCCTCCCCGAGCTTGAACCTCAGGAAGCGCAGATCGAGTGCTTCTTTGCCGCCCCGCTCGACGACGACCTGGCCCACCGTCTTGTCCGGATCCTTCACGAAGGCCTGTTCGGTCAACACCGCTTCCTGGTAGAACTTCTCGACTTTTCCCTCGGCGATCCGCTCGATGACGTTCGCGGGCTTCCCGGCCTGCGCCGCCTGCGCCCGTGCGATCTCGCGCTCGGTCTCGAGCGTCTCCGCGCTGACCTCGGAGCGGACCGCAAACCGCGGGTCCGACGCCGCGACGTGCATCGCGAGGTCCTTGCCGAGATCCGGGTCCCCCCCGGGGAGTCCCACGAGAACGCCGATCCGGCCGTTGCCGTGGACGTAGCTCGCGAAACGCTCGCCCTCGCGCGGAACGAGGCGCGCGAAGCGGCGAATGGCGATGTTCTCTCCGAGCGTCGCGACGAGCTGGGAGACCGCGTCCCCGACGCTCTCGGTCGTGCGATCGGTAGCCGGAAGCTCGGTGAGCAGCGCGGGATCTCCCGCGCGGGTCTCCCCGAAAGCGTCGTGCGCCGCGATCTGGTCGCCGAGCGATTCGGAGAACTCCCGGAAATCGGTCGTGCGCGCGACGAAGTCGGTCTCGCAGTTCACCTCGACGAGGACGGCCGCCTTGGGCGTCACCCGCGCGACGACGAGACCTTCGGACGCCACGCGGTCCGCCTTCCGCGCGGCGGCGGCGAGCCCCTTCTTGCGGAGGATCTTCTTGGCCTCTTCGAAGTCGCCGCCCGACTCGACGAGCGCTTTCTTGCAGTCCATCATCCCGACGCCGGTCTCGGCGCGCAGTCGAGCCACGAGTTTCGAGTTGATTTCCATGATTCCTCGGATGACAGCGTCGGCTGTCGGCTATCGGCCGCCGGCGTGGCGGACGGCCGCTTCGGGCGGCTCCCTACGACGCGTCGGCGACGACGGCGGTCTGCGAGAGCTCCGGCGTACGCGGGCGCTCTTCGGCCGAGGGCGTCTCTTCCGCCATGCGCTCCTCGTGGGCGTGAAGCCCCTCGAGAACCGAGTCGGCGATCCGGGACGTGAAGAGACGGATCGCGCGGATCGCGTCGTCGTTGCCCGGGATCACGTGGTCGATGACGTCCGGATCGCAGTTCGTGTCCACGACGGCCACGACCGGGATGCCCAGGATGTTCGCTTCCTTGACCGCGATGTACTCCTGTTTCGGGTCGATGACGAAGAGCGCGTCGGGCAGCTCGTCCATCTCCTTGATCCCGGTCAGGTTCTTCTGGAGCTTCTCCTTCTCGCGCTCGAGGCGGAGGCGCTCTTTCTTCGTCAGGTTCTCGTTGTCTTCCTGCGCGAGAACTCCCTCGATTTCCTTCAGCCGGTGGATCGACTTGCGGATCGTCGAGAAATTCGTGAGGGTCCCGCCGAGCCACCGCGTGTTCACGAAAAACATTCCGCAGCGGTTCGCTTCCTCGTAGATCGCATCCTGCGCCTGCCGTTTCGTTCCGACGAACAGGAGGTTCTTTCCGGAGGCGGCGAGCTCGGTCACGAATTTCGCGGCATCCTTGAACTGCTTCAGGGTCTTCTGCAGGTCGATGATGTAGATGCCGTTGCGCTTCCCGAAGATGAACTTCTTCATCTTGGGGTTCCATCGCTTTGTCTGGTGCCCGAAGTGCACGCCCGCTTCGAGCAGTTCCTTCATCGAGATCGAGACCAGGAAACACCTCCCCTTTCCGCCGGCTTCCGACCGGCGAGAACTCGAGACTTTACCGCTTGCTGAACTGGAACCGGGCCCGCGCGCCGCGCTGGCCGTACTTCTTGCGTTCCTTCATCCGCGGGTCGCGCGTCAGAAAGCCCTCTTTCTTGAGCTTCTTGCGGAGCTCCGCGTTGTAGTCGGTCAGCGCCCGCGAGATCCCGTGGCGAATCGCCCCGGCCTGTCCCGAAGTTCCGCCTCCCCGAACCCGGACGTGGATGTCGAACTTCTCCGCCGCCTCGACCGAGAGGAGCGGCTGCTTGATGATCATCTTCAGGACGTTGTTGGGAAAGTAGTCGTCGAGGGGCCGCGCGTTGATCGTGATCGTTCCGGTGCCGGGGACGAGGCGAACGCGCGCCATCGAAGTCTTCCGGCGGCCGGTGGCCTTGTGCTGGATTTCGACCGTCAACTTGCCTCCGTGCGCCGGGGGGCCGCGGTGCGGCCGGGCACCGCCAGTGCCTTCGGCATCTGCGCTTCGTGCGGATGCGAGGCGCCCTTGTAGACCTTGAGCTTCTTGATCTGCTTGCGGCCCATCTTCGACTTGCCGAGCATTCCCCTCACTGCTTCTTCGATCAACCTCTCGGGGTGCCGGGCCTGGACGACGCGGGCAGTCGCTTCTTTCAGCCCGCCCGGGTAGCCGGTGTGCCGTCGATACATTTTCTCGTCGAGCTTCCGGCCCGTGAGCTTCACTTTTTCGGCGTTCGTGACGATCACGAAGTCGCCGGTGTCGAGATAGGGAACGTACCCGGCCCGGTGCTTGCCGGAAAGCACCCGCGCGATGCGCGTGGCCAGTCGTCCGAGCACCTGGTCCGCCGCATCCACGACGTACCACTCGTGCCGGACGTCCTTTGCCGAAACCATAGGCGTAGTCGAGCCCATCAAAACCCCGCGAATAACTATCAATCGGGACGCGCGAGGCCAGGGGGCCGCGCGTCGGGGACGGATTGCCCTACTTAAGGGGCGCGTAAGAATACGCAAGCAGGCCCGGCCTGTCAATCGGCCGGCGGGAAGAGGGATCTGACCCCTTCGGGATCAGACCCCATCCGGGCGAAGCGCCCTGGACCGCCTCCTGATACCGTCTGCGGCGTGATCTTGCTCGACGGCGCTCCCGTCGCCCGGAGGATCCGGCAGGAAGCGCGGGCCGGCGCTTCCCGTCTCTCTCCACCGCCCTCCCTCGAGGTCCTGCTCGTCGGCAACGACCCCGCTTCCGAGACCTACGTCTCCTCCAAGACGGCCGCCGCGCGGGAGGCGGGTATCCGGGCCGAGACGGTCCGGCTCCCGCGGGAGGCGCCCGCCGGAGACGTACTGGAGGCGATCCGCCGCGCCAACGCCGACGTCGGGGTCGACGGGATCCTGGTCCAGCTCCCTCTCGGGCCGGGCCACGACCCGTCCCGGGTGCTCGACTCGATCGACCCGCGAAAGGACGTGGACGGCCTCCACCCGGAGAACGCGGGACTCCTCCACCAGGGCCGGCCCCGGTTCGTGCCGTGCACGCCCGCGGGGATTCTCGCGCTGCTCGACCACTACGAGGTTCCCCTCGCCGGCGCCCGCGCCGTGATCCTCGGGAGGAGCGGTCTCGTCGGCCGCCCGCTCGCGGCTCTCCTGACGGCGCGCGATGCGACGGTCACGGTCTGTCACTCCCGGACTCGGGACCTCGTCTCGATCTGCCGCGAAGCAGACCTCCTCGTCGCCGCGATCGGGAGGCCCGGGTTCGTCACCGCCCGGCACGTCCGGGAGGGGGCGACGGTCGTCGACGTGGGAATCACGCGCCTCGACTCCCTCGATCGGGCGCCGGAGAACCTGCGCCGTTCCGAACGCGTCCGGCGAGCGCTCGAGGAGAAGGGCCGCGCGATCGTCGGAGACGTCGATTTCGACGAGGTCTCACGGGTCGCTGGCCGGCTCACGCCGGTGCCGGGAGGCGTCGGCCCGCTCACGGTCGCGGCGCTCCTCGCGAATACCGTTCTCGCGGCCGGGCTTCGCCGCGGCGAGGGACCCTAGACCGTGGCGCGGCGCGTCCTCCTCGTCAGCAGCTCGACGTGTCATCCGACCGGTTTTCTCGACCACGCCGAGGGGGAGCTCCGCGACTTCCTCGGGGCCGCCCGGGGCGTGCTCTTCTTGCCCTGGGCGCTCGGCGATCGCGACACTTATGCGGCGAAGGTCCGCGAGCGGCTCGCGCGGATGGGGTACGAAGTGGAGTCCGCGCACCAGTCGGCCGACCCCGGCCGGGCCGTCGCCGCCGCGGAAGCGGTCTTCGCCGGGGGCGGCAACACGTTCCGGCTGCTCAAGACCCTCTACGAGCACGACCTCCTGACGCCGCTGCGAAGCCGCGTGGCGGAGGGGATGCCGTACGTCGGATCGAGCGCGGGCTCGAACGTGGCCGGTCCCACCATCCGGACGACCAACGACATGCCGATCGTCGAGCCCCCGAGCCTGACCGCGCTCGGGCTCGTGCCCTTCAACCTGAATCCGCACTACCTCGATCCCGATCCCGCGTCGACTCACAAGGGCGAGACGCGCGAGGAGCGGATCGCCCAGTTCCACGAAGAGAACGATCCGCCGGTCGTCGGGCTCCGCGAGGCGGCGATGCTTCGGATCGAGGAGAACGAAGTGCGCCTTGGCGGCGCGGCCGGGGCGCGGATCTTCCTGAAAGGCGAAGCCCCCTTCGAAACCCGACCGGGCGAGCGGCTGGACTTTCTCCTGGGGAACCCATCCTGGTGCATAAATCTTTAGGCTTTTAGCCTTAAAACTCTTCTTTTATTCGGAACTCTCGCGGGGGCAGCGGAAGCGGCGCGGGAAAGATTTCTTGCTTCATACGAAACCCTTCGTAATAGTCTGCGTATCCGGTTTCGAACATGGAAAACGATCCGCCCCGCCCGACGCCGTCCGAGCTCGAAATCCTGGGAGTTCTCTGGGATCGCGGTCCGTCCTCCGTCCGGGAAATCCAGGAGGCGCTCGAAGCCCGGCGCCCGACCGGCTACACGACGGTCCTGAAGCTCCTCCAGATCATGACCGAGAAGGGGATCGTCGAGCGAGACGAGACCCTGAGGGCGCATCGGTACGCGCCCCGGCTTCCCCGCGAGCACACGGAGCAGCAGATGGTGGGTGACCTCGTCGATCGCGCCTTCGGGGGATCCGCTTCCCGTCTCGTGATGCAGGCGCTCTCCTCGCGGCCGGCCACCACCGAGGAGCTCGATCGAATTCGCCGCCTCATCGACGAAATCGAAGGAGAGAAAGAATGACCGCAGCGCCCCTCTTCTCCGGCGGGTTCTTCGGCGCGCTCGGATGGGCGCTCTTCCACTTCCTCTGGCAGGGCGCGCTCGTCGCCGCGGCGCTCGCGGCGCTCCGCCTGGTGCTCGCCCGCAGAACGCCCGCGCTGCGGTACGCCGTCTCCTGCGCCGCCCTCGCGCTGATGCTCGCTCTGCCGGTCGCGACCGCGTGGTCTCTCGCGCGCCGCGGCGCGCCGCATGCGGTCCCGGCCGGACTCGCGCCTCCCGGGTCCGGCGCGGCGACCGCCCTCGCCCGCCCAGTCGAAATCGCCCCGCGCTCCGCGGAGGCCCTGTTCCCGACCTCGGTCGAGAACCGGCTGGAAGCGTTCCGACCGTGGGCGCTCCTCGCCTGGTTCGTCGGCGTCCTCGTCTTTTCTCTCCGCTTTCTCGGAGGCTTTCGCTCGGCGAACCGCATGACGCGCCGTGGAACGAGGCCCGCTGACGAGGAGTGGCAGGAGAGGCTCGCGATCCTGGCGGCGCGGCTCTCGATCACGCGCCCGGTCAGGCTGCTCGAGTCGGCGCTCGTCAGGGTTCCCACGGCTATCGGCGCTCTCCGCCCCGCGATTCTGATTCCGGCGTCGGTTTTCACCGGGCTTCCGACGCGCGGGATCGAGGCGCTCCTCGCCCACGAGCTCGCGCACGTGCGGCGCCACGACTACCTCGTCAACCTGCTTCAGACGCTCGTCGAAACGCTCCTCTTCTACCACCCGGCCGTCTGGTGGGTCTCCTCCCGTGTCCGCATCGAGCGGGAAGAGTGCTGTGACGACCTCGCGATCGCGGCGACCGGCGACGCACGTTCCTATGCGAGGGCGCTCGTCCGGATGGAAGAGCTGCGCGGAGCGTCCCCCCGGCTCGCGGTCGCCGCGGCGGGGGGCAACCTCTGGAACCGCGTCGTCCGCCTTCTCCGGGAACGTCCCGTGTCGCCGGACCGGACGTCGACGTGGCTCGCGGGCGTTCTCGCGCTCGCGCTGCTCGGCACCTTGGGAGCCGCCGCGCGGGTCGGCGGGGGCGCCGCCGACGCGGAATCGCCGCGGGCGACGGTCAGAGCGGCGGCCGACGTGCCCGACGCCCCGGACGCGATCGTTCTCGCGGAAGCTTCGGAGGCGGATGCCCCGGACGACTCTGACTCCGACTCCGACTCCGACTCCGACTCCGACTCCGATGCGGTCGACGAGGCCGACTCGGACGAGGATGCGGACGAGGATCCGGAGGAGAATTCGGAGTCGCCGGCACGCACCTCCTCCGAGCGGTCCCCGACGGCGCAGGTGCGGAGGGCTTTCCGGATCCACGGCGTCACGCCGGAGTTCGTGAACGCCTTCGCGTCGCTCGGATACGACCGCGCGGATCCCGAGACGATCCTCTCCCTCCGGATTCACGGCGTCCTGCCGTCCGACGTCGCGGAGATGAACCGCCTGTTCGGCAGGCGCCCGCTCGACGAGCACGTCTCCTTCCGGATTCACGGGGTCACGCCCGAGTTCGTCCAGCGCGTGACGGCGCTCGGACTGGGCAAGGTCGGCCCGGACGAAGCGCTCGCGTTCGCGATCCACGGCGTCGACTCCCAGTTCGTCGAGGCGTTTCGCGCGGCGGGCTACGAGCGG
The DNA here is from genome assembly GCA_035646435.1 of Thermoanaerobaculia bacterium. Taxonomy (GTDB): domain Bacteria; phylum Acidobacteriota; class Thermoanaerobaculia; order UBA5066; family Gp7-AA6; genus Gp7-AA6. The sequence goes on from DASRPJ010000178.1 coordinate 7,876, forward strand.
CTTTCGGCCGACGACGTCGTCGCGGCGAGGATCCACGGCGTCCGACCGAACGACCTGGACGAGTGGAAGAAGCTCGGTTACCCGCGTCCCTCGCTCGAGGAGCTCGTCGGGGCCCGGATCCACGGAGTGACTCCCGAGTTCGCCGCCGAGGTCCGGTCGGCGGGGCTCGCCAACGTCTCGCTCGAGGACCTGGTGGGCTTGCGGATCCATGGAGTCACCGGCGACTTTCTCCGCGAGATGAAGTCACTCGACATCGCCGTCTCCGACGAGGACGCAACGGCGTTCCGGATCCACGGCGTGACGTCCGATCTCGTTCGCGCGGTACAGGCTCTCGGCTACACGAACCCGGACACGGACGATCTCGTCGCTCTCCGGATCCACGGAGTCTCCGTGGAGCGCATCCGCGACGCGAACGCGCGCGCCGGCAGGCGCCTTCCTCTCGAAGAGGTCATCGAAGAACGGATTTACGGAAAGGACGACGAAGATGAAGACTAAGGGTTTCGTCGAGATTCGCACCGGTGTCTCCCGGCTCGCGCTCGCGCTCGTGGTCGCGATCCCCCTCGCGACCGCGCTGCCGGCCGCCGCGGCGATCGACGGCCGCTGGATCGTCGAGTTCGAGGACGGAGGAAAGGAACGCGTCCAGCTGACGACGAAGCGATCGAAATCGGGGCGCGGAAATTGGACGAACTCTTCCTCTTACCCCCCGGAGGCCTTCCGCGGTCTCGTCCGGCCGGCAGGGACGAGCGCGCTCCCGGCCCGGTTCGAGCTCGCGCGCGACGCGGGAACGGTGACGTTCGAGGGCCAGCTCGACGCCTCCGGCGGAGCGGGACGTTTCTCTTTCGCACCCAACGCGGAATTCGGCCGCGAGATGGAGCGGATGGGCTACTCCGGTCTCACGGAGGAGAACCTCTTCACGATGGCGATGCACGACATCGGGCGCGCGTTCATCGGCGGGCTTCGCGAGCTCGGGTACTCGCGGCTCTCCTTCGACGACCTCGTTTCGATGCGGATCCACGGCGCCACTCCCGCTTTCATTCGCGAGCTCGCGGCGCTCGGCTACGAAAAGCTGCCCGCCGACGACCTCGTGTCCATGCGGATCCACGGCGCCGTGCCCTCTTACATCCGGGAGATGCGCGAGCTCGGCTACGAGCGGCTCTCTTCCGACGAGCTCGTTTCGATGCGCATCCACGGGGCGACGCCGGAATTCGTCCGGGCGTTCAGCGCCCTCGGCTACGAGCGGTTGCCCGGCGACGACCTCGTTTCGATGCGCATCCACCACGTGACTCCCGAGTTCGTCCGCGAGCTCAAGGCCCTCGGGTACTCGGATGTGTCGACCGACGACCTCGTGTCCATGCGCATCCACAACGTCACGACGGAATTCGTCCGCGACCTCAAGGAGCTCGGATTCCAGGACGTGTCGGTGGATGACCTCGTTTCCATGCGCATTCACAACGTCACGGCGGATTTTGCCCGCAAGGTCAAGTCGCGCGACCCCAACGTGACGGTCGACGAGCTCGTCAGCATGCGAATCCACCGGCGGGGTTAGGGCTCGAAGGAGAGGCCGCCACAAGCCTTTACTGGCCTGCTTCTTGCTCGATTAGTCTTCTCACACCGATCCGGTAAGGCTCCGATCGGCGAAGGTTTTCGAGCTCTTTCTGGTGGAGGCAAATCCGATGAAATTCTTTCCAAGAGACGACTCGACGATTCGCGCGGCGGGAATGCTGCTCGGCGGGCTCGGCCTCGGAGCGGCCCTCATGTACGTCCTCGATCCCGAGCGCGGAAAGCGCCGGCGCGCCGTCGTGCGCGACAAGGCGGTCCGCGTGACGAGGAAAACAGGTGACTCCCTGGGCGCTCGATCGCGCGATTGGAAGAACCGGGCAAAGGGCGTCGCGGCCGAGGTCAAGGGCCTCGCCCACAGGGAAGACGTCTCCGATCCGGTGCTCGAAGAGCGCGTCCGCGCCGAGATGGGCCGACACGTGTCGACTCCCGGCGCGATCGACGTGATCTCGACCGACGGAACCGTGACCCTTTCGGGGGCTGTGCTCGCGAGCGAAGTCGACGACTTGATTTCCGCGGTGCGGGGCGTCGCGGGAGTGGAAGACGTCGTGAACCGGCTCGAGATGTACGCGACCGCGGCCGACGTGCCCGCCCTGCAGGGCGCCCGCGGGCCGCGGAGCAAGGCGGAGCGTGGCCTCGACCGATGGGATCCGGCGGAGGCCGAGATCTAGATGGAATCCGTCGTCGGGCTCTTCGAATCCGCGGAGCGAGCCCGGCGGGCGGCCGAAGCGATTTCGAGGGCGGGCATCCCGACGGAGCGCCTGAGCGTCCTGACGCCGGGCAGCAGCGAGGGGGAGATCCACGCGAAGGTCCCGACGAGCGAGACCGAGCAGCCCGGGATGGGGAAGGCCGTCGGCGGCGTTGTGGGTGGCGTCTTCGGCGCGACGACCGGAATGGGCCTGGGCGCGCTCGCCGCGAGCCTTCTCGTTCCGGGCTTCGGGGCGGTCGCCGCGGCGGAGCTCCTCGGCGCCGCGCTCCTGGGAGCGGGAGGGATCGCCGGCGGCGCGGCGGCCGGCGGTGCCCTCGAGGAGAAGCTCTCGCGCGGACTCCCGAAGGACGAGCTCTACCTCTACGAGCACGCCCTCGGCAACGGCCGGTCGCTCGTCTTCGCCCTCGTGGAGGAGGAGGAGGCCGACCGGGTCCGCGGCGCGTTCGCGGCCGAGGGCGCGACCAGCCTCGACGCGGCTCGCGAAGCCTGGTGGGTCGGAATCCGGGACACCGAGAAATCGGAGTACGAGCGCGAGGGTGGCGACTTTTCCGCGGCCGAGCCGGCGTACCGCCAGGGCTTCGAGGCCGCGATGCGGACCCGGTTCCGCGACCGGGACTTCGACGGAGCCGCCGGCGACCTGCGCGACCTGTACCCGCAGGTCTTCGGCCACGCCGACTTCCGGCGCGGGTACGAACGCGGTCGCGCCTACCGCAAGGAGTTCTAGCCGCGCCCTTCGCTCCCGGTAAGATCCTTCGAAAGTGCCTCTTCTCAACCGCCCGTGCTGCGCGTCGGGTTGACCGGCGGACTCGCGTCCGGCAAATCGACGGTCGCCGGGATCCTCGCAGACCTCGGCGCCGCGATTTTCGACGCGGACGGGTTCGTCGCCCGGCTCTACGAACCCGGCGCAGCGGGCGAAACCGCCGCGCGCGAGCTCTTCGGAGAAGCGGTCGAAGACGAGCGCGGCGCGGTCGACCGCGCGAGGATCGCGCGTCTCGTCTTCGGCGACCCGGCGGCCCGCCAGGCCCTGGAAACGCGCATCCACCCGCTCGTCCGCGAAGAGATCGAGCGGCGCTTCCGGGAGGCGGAAGACCTCGGTTTCCCGCTCGCCGTCGCCGAAGCTTCGCAACTCCTGGAGGCGGGAACGGAGGATCGCTACGACCGGGTTCTCCTCGTCGTCGCGCCGGAAGCCGAGCGGATCCGCCGCTGGTCCGCGAGGGGTCGAGACCCCGACGACGCGCGCCGGCGCATCCGCGCGCAGATCATCCCCGACGAGGCAAGGCTGCGCGCGACCGACGTGATCGTCAACGACGGATCGGTCGAGGATCTGAAGAGAAAAGTCCAGGCGCTCTTTCGAGCCTGGACGGAGGTAGCATCGCGACCGTGAAAGCAGCGCCGCTCTCTTCGGTTCGCGATGGGGACGTGCTCCTCCTCGTCGGCACCGCGAAGGGGGCCTTCGTCTTTCGCTCGGATCGGTCGCGCCGGCGCTGGGAGAAGAGCGGGCCGCACTTCCCCGGCCGATCCGTCTACGCGATGGCGTACGACGGCCGCGAAGGGCGCAACCGGATCTGGGCCGCGCCCAAGAGCCTTCACTGGGGCGCGGAGCTCGTCTCGAGCGACGACTTCGGCAGGACGTGGAGTCAGCCGGAGACGCCGCGGATCTCTTTCCCCGAAAAGGCGGGCGCCACGCTCGCGCACGTCTGGCAGATCACTCCCGGCGGGACGGACGAGCCCGACCGGCTCTTCTGCGGGGTCGAGCCTTCGGCGCTTTTCGAGTCGCGGGACGGGGGGAGGACGTGGGCTCTGAACGAGGGCCTGTGGAACCACCCGCACCGCCCGAAATGGATGCCGGGCGGAGGCGGCCTCTGTCTCCACACGATCCTGACCGATCCGGCGCGGCCGGAGAGGCTGATGATCGCCACCTCGACGGGCGGGGTCTACCGAAGCGACGACGGTGGCTCGACCTGGCAGGCGCGCAACCGCGGGATCAAGGCGTACTTCCTGAAAGACAAGGAGCCGGAGTTCGGCCAGTGCGTCCACAAGATCGTCCATCCCTCCGGCAAGCCCGACCGATTCTTCCTCCAGCACCACTTCGGCCTCTACCGCTCCGACGACGCCGGTGACTCGTGGCGGGCGGCCGCGAGGGGCGTCCCGTCCGACTTCGGGTTCGCGATGGCGACGCACCCGCGGGACGCCGACACCGTCTACATCGTCCCGCTCCAGTCCGACGAGTTCCGCTGTCCTCCCGAGGGGAAGCTCCGCGTCTACCGGACCCGCGACGGCGCGCGCTCCTGGAAGCCGCTCTCGCGGGGGCTTCCCCAGAAGGATTCCTTCGACACGATCCTGCGCGACGGTCTCGCGACGGACCGCGACGACCCGGCCGGCGTGTACTTCGGCACCCGGAACGGATGGCTCTACGCGTCGCGCGACGAGGGCGAAACCTGGTCCGCGATCGCGGAGAACCTTCCGCAGATCGCGTGCGTGCGCGCCGTGACCGTCGCCGGGAGGGCGCGAGCACGCCGCCCGCGTTCCGCGGCGGCCCCGCGCCGAACCGTCCGTCGCCGCAAGGCGGCCTGATGCCGGTCCGGTTCCTCGTTCCCGGACCGCTTCGGGACTTTGCCGGCGGACGGACGCACGTCGAGGTCGCGGGCTCGCCGCGGACGCTCGGGGAAGCGCTCCGCGCGCTCGAGGAAGCGTTCCCCGGCGTCGTCCGCCGCGTGCTCGACGAGCAGGGCGAGGTGCGGCCCCACGTGAACCTCTTCGTCGGCGAGGACTGCGTCCGGTTCGGAGACGGGCTCGCCACGCCGCTCCCCGAGGGGTGCGAGATCGCGATCCTCCCCGCCGTCAGCGGGGGCTGAGGCCGGAAAAGGCCCTTCGCTTCCGCTCCGAATAATCCGCAATCCCGTGAGCGACACCGTCGCCGAATACCTGGCGGAGCGGGCCGAACCCGAGGCCGCCGTGGCGGAACGACTCGAAGGAACGTTCGGGCACGCGCTCGAGGTACCCGCCTACGGAGAGGACGAGACCCTTTTCGCCACGCTCGCGTCGGTCCCGGCGGGCCCCGGGGGCGACGTGCTCATCGTCGTCGTCCTGAACGCTCGCGGCGACTCCCCCGCCTCCGTTCACCGCGCGAACGCGGCGGCGCGAAAAAAGCTCGCGTCTCTCGGGACCAAGACGAAAATCGGGACCCGACCCGACGTCTACGTTTCCGGCCATTCGCGGGGGACGCTTCTCGTCGTCGACCGGGCGAGAGCGGGGACCTACCTGCCGACCGGGCAGGGCGTCGGCCTCGCCCGCAAGATCGGCTGTGATCTCATCCTCGCGCTGCAGGCGAGCGGTCGCGTCGGCTCCCCCTGGATCCACGCGACGGACGCCGACGTCCGCCTGCCCGGCGACTACTTCTCGCAGATCGCGGCCGTTGACCCGGCCGAGACGGCGGCGGCGCTCTACTTCTTCCGCCACCTCTTTGCCGACGACGAGGAGCTCGCCCGCGCCGGCAGGCTCTACGAGATCTCGCTCCGATACGACACGCTCGGACTCGCGTGGGCGGGCTCGCCCTATGCCTACCAGAACATGGGCTCCTGCCTCGCCGTGACCGCCGCCGCCTACGCCGCCGTCGGCGGCTTCCCCCGGACGAACGCGATCGAGGACGTGACGATTTTGAACGCGCTCGCGAAGCTCGGTCGGATCGAGCGGCTCGCGGGCGAGCCCGTCGGTCTCGACGGCCGGATCTCGACCCGCGTGCCCGTCTCGACCGGCCAGGCGCTCTCGGCCATCGTCGGAAAACGCGGCGCGGCGGAGTCGTTCTCGCTCCACCATCCGCTGGCGTTCGCGCACCTGGCCGCGTGGCTGCGGTTGCTCGGCGCGGTCGCGCGGCGCGGCGAGGACGTTCCCGCCGCGCTCGGCACCCTGCCTCTCGGCAACCCCTTCTTCAGGGCCGACCTCCTCGAGGACGCCCTCCGCCAGGTGGACGCGTTCGCGGCCGTCCGGGACACGATTCGCGAGCCGGGCGACGAGCGGACGCGGCTCCGCCGGCTCCATCGGTGGTTCGACGGGTTCCGGACGCGCCAGCTGCTCGGCTTCCTGCGCGACTCGGGCCTTCCCCCTCTCCCCTACCTGCAGGCGCTGGCCGAAGCGCCCTTTACGGGATTGACCGATACGACCGAGGAAGACCTCGCCGCGCTCGGCGACGCCCTCGCGGAGCAGGAACGACGGCTCTCCGCCGCCCCCGCGGGCGTCCCCTCGATCGAGCCCGAAGGAGCCTGAAAGAACCCGATCCAGACGCTTGCAAATTAATTCGTCTGTATGTATAAATATGCAGATGGAGCGGCTGCGGGTGAGCGTTGCGGGCGCGTCGGGGTACGCCGGGGGAGAGCTCGTGCGCTGGCTCTCGCGGCACCCCCGCGTCGAGCTCGCCCACTTGACCGCCTTCCGGGAACAGGGACGGCCGGTCGCCGACGTCTTCCCGAACCTCCGGGGCTTCGCGACCCAGACGCTGAACGGCACGAGTTGGACCGACATGGCTTCCGACTCGGACGTGGTCTTTCTCGCGCTCCCCCACGGCGCCGCCATCGCCGCGGCGCCGGCGCTCTTGGACGGCGGAGCGCGGGTCGTCGACCTCGGCGCGGACTTCCGGCTCAAGGAGCCGGCCTCCTACCTCCGCTGGTACGGCGCCGAGCACGGCGCGACGGAACTTCTCGGGGAGGCGGTCTACGGCCTGCCCGAGGCGAACCGCGAAGCCCTCCGCTCGGCGCGGCTCGTCGCCAACCCGGGCTGCTATCCCACGGCCGCCGCGCTCGCGCTCCTGCCCCTCGTCGCGACCGGTCTCGTGCAGGGCCCCGTGATCGTCGACGCGAAGTCGGGCGTGTCCGGCGCGGGACGCAACCCGTCGGCGACGACCCACTTCTCCGAGGTGAACGAGAATTTCCGCCCGTACAAGCTCGGCGAGCACCGGCACGGCCCGGAGATGGAGCAGACTCTCGCCCTCGCGGGAACGCCGGTTTCCATCTACTTCGCCCCGCACCTCGCGCCCATGACGCGCGGGATCCTCGCGACCTGTTACGCGCCGCTGACGGGGGACCTGGCCGCGGACGACCTGCTCTCGCTCTACCGCGAGGCGTACCGGGACGAGCCGTTCGTCCGGGTGCTCGAGACGGAGCTCCCGCAGACGAAGGCCACGCTCGGCTCGAATTTCTGCGACATCGCCGTCCGCGTCGACCCGGAGCGCCGGCTCGCGGTGGCCGTCGCGGCGATCGACAACCTCGGGAAGGGCGCGGCGGGCCAGGCGATCCAGAACATGAACCTGATGTTCGGCTTCCCGGAGACCGAGGGGCTCTGGGCGGCGGGCGTCTATCCGTGATCGAGGAGACGATGACGATGAACGCGACTCCCCTCGTCCAGGCGGAAAAGATCGAGATCGAGTCGGGCACCGCGACCAGCCCGCAGGGCTTTCGGGCGGCCGGATTGCACTGCGGGATCAAGCGGGAAAGGCCGGACCTCGCCCTGCTCGTCTCGGAAGTTCCCGCCTCGGTGGCCGGAGTCTTCACGACGAACAGGGTCAAGGCCGCGCCCGTCCGCTATACCCAGGCGGCCGTCGCGCGCGGGCGGGCGCAGGCGATCGTCGTCAACAGCGGCAATGCGAACGCCTGCACCGGCGAGGCCGGCCTGGCGGACGCCGCCGAGATGGCCGCGCTTACGGGCGCGGCCCTCGACCTCGACCCCGACCTCGTGCTCGTGTCTTCGACGGGGGTGATCGGCGTGCCGCTTCCCATGGAGGCGATCCGCGCCGGGATTCCCCGCGCCGCCCGTTCCCTCACCTCCGACGGCCGCGATGCCGCCGAAGCGATCCGAACGACCGACCGCTATCCGAAGACCGCCGCGGTCCGGCTCGAGATCGGCGGGGTCGGCGTGACGATCGGCGGCATGGCGAAAGGCGCCGGGATGATCCACCCGAACATGGCCACGACGCTCTGTTTCCTGACGACCGACGCCGCGCTCCCTCCGGCCGTGCTCCGCCTCGCGCTTTCGCGCGCGGTCGCCGACTCCTTCAACTCGATCACGGTCGACGGCGACACGAGCACGAACGACACAGTCCTCCTCCTCGCCAACGGCCGGGCCGAAGGCGCGACGATCACGAACGGCTCGGAGCTCACGCGTTTCACGGCCGGGCTCACCGCGGTCGCCTCGGAGCTCGCGAAGATGGTCGTGCGCGATGGAGAGGGCGCGACCCGGCTCGTCGCGATCGAGGTCTCCGGAGCCGTCTCCGACGTCGAGGCGCACCAGGCGGCAATGACGGTCGCCAACTCGCTCCTCGTCAAGACCGCGCTTCACGGCGGCGAGCCCAACTGGGGAAGGATCCTCGCGGCGCTCGGGCGGTCGGGCGCCGAGATGGCGGAAGAAAAGACGGACGTTCTCTTCGGCGACCTCGAAGTCGTCCGCGGCGGACTCGGCGTCCCGGGCGTCTGGAACGCCGCCGCCGCCGCGCTCGAAGAGAAGGAGATCACGGTGAAGATCCGCCTCGGGATCGGGAGCGGTGCCGCACGCGTCTGGACGTGCGACCTCTCCGAGGAGTACGTGCGGATCAACGGGAGCTACACGACGTGAGTGGAACGTCGCACGGAATGTCGGCGAACCCCGACGCGATCGGGGCCTCACTCGCGCAGGCGCTGCGGTATGTGGCCGCGTGGCGTGGCAAGACCGTCGTCGTCAAGTTCGGCGGGAGCGCGGTGGATTCCGCCGACACCGGAACGGTCCCGGAGGACCTCGTCCTCCTGCAGCAGGCCGGAGTCCGCCCGATTCTCGTGCACGGGGGGGGTCCGGAGATCACGCGGGAAATCGAGAGCTCCGGAAGAGAGTCGCGTTTCGTCGACGGCCTGCGCGTGACGGACGCGGCCACGATGGAGATCGTCGAGCGCGTGCTGGGAGGCACGGTGAACAAGAGGCTCGTCAACCTGATCGCCCGGGCGGGCGGACGCGCCGTCGGGGTCTCGGGAAAGGACGCCCGCGTGCTCCACGCGCGGCCGCACGAGCGCGCCGCGGAGCTCGGCTACGTCGGCGAGGTCGAACGCGTCGAGCCGCGCATCGTGGAGGTGCTCCTCGAAGAGGGCTTCGTGCCGGTGATCGCCTCGCTCGCCGTCGGACCGGACGGCCATGCCTACAACGTCAACGCCGACACCGCGGCGGCGGCGCTCGCGGTGGCGGTGCGCGCGGACAAGCTCGTTCTCTTGACCGACGTCGCCGGCATCTACCGGGAGATCGACGGGGGCCGGGAGCTCCTCTCCGAGATCTCCCCCGACGAGGCCCGACTCCTCGTCAGCGGCGGCGTCGTTTCGCGGGGCATGATCCCGAAGGTCTCCGCGGCCCTCGCCGCGGTCGAAGGCGGCGTGCCGTCGGCGCACATCGTCGGCGCGGCGACGCCGCACTCCGTCCTGCTCGAGCTCTTCACGCGATCCGGGATCGGAACCATGATCCACCCGGTCGCCACCGAGCCCCTCGCTCCGGGAGTGCCGGAATGAGCACGATGGACGCGGTCGTCCGGGAAGCCGAACGCGTGCTCTTCCGCAACTACAAGCGGGCGGCGGTCGCTTTCTCGCACGGGCGCGGCGTCCGGCTCTACGACCTCGGGGGGAAGGAGTATCTCGACTTCATCGGGGGGATCGCCGTCTCGTCGCTCGGGCACGCCCATCCGGCGCTCGTCCGCGCGGTGTCGGAACAGGCCGCGCGCTACATCCACGTCTCGAACCTGTACCAGATTCCGGAACAGATCGAGGCCGCGCGCCGGCTCGTCGCCCTCTCGGGACTCGACCGCGCGTTCTTCTGCAACAGCGGAGCGGAAGCGAACGAAGCGGCGATCAAGCTCGTCCGGAAGCGGTCGAAGGCCGTCAAGGGTCCGGACTGCCACGAGATCCTCGTTACCGACAACTCGTTCCACGGCCGCACGCTCGGGACCCTGGCCGCGACCGGCAACCCCCGCTATCGAATCGGATTCGAGCCGCTCCCGGCCGGGTTCCGCTTCATCCCCTTCGACGACCTCGAGACGATGAAGGCCGCCGTCACGGACGCGACCGCGGCGATTCTCGTCGAGCCCGTGCAGGGCGAGGCCGGCGTCGTCGTGCCCTCTCCCCGGTACCTCGCCGGACTCCGCGAGCTCTGTGACGCGCGGGGGCTCCTCCTCGTCCTCGACGAAGTGCAGACGGGGATCGGGCGCACCGGCCGGATGTTCGCGTGGCAGCACTCCGGCGTCCGACCGGATGTCCTCACGCTCGCCAAGGGCGTCGCGGGCGGCGTCCCCGCTGGAGTCGTGCTCGCGACGGAGGAGGCCGCCGCGCACTTCGTTCCCGGCGACCACGGCTCGACGTTCGGGGGCAACGCTCTCGCATCCGCCGCCATCTGCGCGGTCCTAGACGCGATCGAGTCGGAGCACCTGCTCGAGAACGCGCGCGCGATGGGCGCCCGGCTGGCCTCCGGGCTCGAGCGGCTGCGCGCCGCTCACCCGATGCTCCGCTCGATTCGCGCCGCCGGGCTCCTCGTCGCGGCGGATCTCGATCGAGAGGCGGCGCCGGTCGTCGAGGCGTGCCTCGCCCGCGGTCTTCTCGTCAATGCGGTGCGGCCGAACACGCTGCGCTTCGCGCCCCCCCTGATCGTCTCGTCCGAGGAAGTCGACGACGCCGTCCGGATCCTCGACGAAGTTCTCACTTCGGCATCCGTACCGCAGACGGTTGCCGCGACCGACCATTCGAAGGAGCTGCCGTGAACGTCCGTAAAGTTGCTCTCGCCTACTCCGGAGGGCTCGATACCTCCGTCATCATTCCGTGGCTCCGTGAGACGTACGGCTGCCAGGTCATCGCGGTCGTCGCCGACGTCGGCCAGGTGGAGAACTTCGCCGCGGTCGAAAAGAAGGCGATCGCCTCGGGTGCCATCGAATGCCGCACCGTCGACGTGAAGGAATCGTTCATCTCCGACTACGTCTTCCCCGCGCTGCGCGCCGCCGCGGTCTACGAGGGGCGCTACCTGCTGGGAACGGCCCTCGCGCGGCCGCTGATCGCCCGCGTCCAGGTGGAGGTCGCCCGCGAGACCGGATGCGACGCGCTCGCCCACGGCTGCACGGGCAAGGGCAACGACCAGGTGCGCTTCGAGCTCACCTACGGTGCGCTCGCGCCGGAGCTCCCGATCATCGCGCCCTGGCGCGAGTGGTCGCTCAAGTCCCGCGAGGACGAGATCGCGTACGCGGCCAGGCACGGCATCCCGGTCCCGGTGACCGCGGCGAAGCCCTACTCGATCGACCAGAACCTGTGGCACACCTCCTACGAGGGAGGAATCCTCGAAGACCCCGCGGTCGCGCCGCTCGAGGACATGTACCAGCTCACGACCGATCCCGCGAAAGCGCCGGATTCGCCGGCGTTCGTCGAGATCGAGTTCGAGCGCGGGATCCCGGTCGGCCTGAACGGGGAGCGCCGCCGGCCCGCCGATCTCGTCGCGGCGCTGAACGGCCTCGCCGGGGCGCATGGCGTCGGGAGGATCGACCTCGTAGAGAACCGGCTCGTCGGGATGAAAAGCCGCGGTGTCTACGAGACGCCGGCCGGCACGGTGTTGATGGCGGCGCTCGCCGACCTCGAGTCGCTGACCCTGGACCGCGAGACCCACCACTTCCGCGAAACGATCTCGTCGCGCTACGCCGAGCTCGTCTATTACGGCTTGTGGCACTCGCCGCTGCGCGCCGCCTTCGACGCGTTTCTCGAGGAGTCTCACCGGTGGACGACCGGCACCGTGCGCCTGAAGCTCTTCAAGGGGTACTGCATGGCGGTGGCGCGCTCGTCCCCGTACTCGCTCTACCGGCACGACCTCGCGACGTTCGGAGAGGACGGCGTCTACGACCAGAAGGACGCGGCGGGCTTCAACAACCTCTGGGGGCTGCCGACTCGCGTCGTCGCCGCGGTGCGGCGCGAGACCGAGGCGTCCACTCTTCCCGTCGCGAGCGAGTGAGGGATCACGGCAGCATGGCAACGCCGACACCCCCGCGCAAGCTCTGGGGCGGCCGCTTCGAGGGCACCCTCGATCCGGAGATTCACGCCTTCACGTCCTCGTTCGCCTTCGACCGGCGCCTCGCGCGGCACGATCTTCTCGGAAGCCTCGCGCACGCGCGGATGCTGCGCGAGACCGGCATCCTCTCGGAGGGGGACGGCGCGCAGATTCTCGCCGGTCTCTCCGCCCTGCTCGCCGACGTCGAGTCCGGACGCCTGGTGGTCGAAGGGGACGACGAGGACGTTCACTCCTGGATCGAACGAAACCTCCACGAGCGGATCGGGGTGAACGCGGGACGGCTCGCGACGGCGCGGAGCCGGAACGACCAGACGTCCACGGCGCTCCGGCTCTTCGTCCGGGAGGAGATCGAACGGGAGGTCGAGGCGCTCGTCCTCCTCGAGGAGGCCTGGCTCGCGGCCGCGAGGGCGCACCGCGAGACGTGGATGCCCGGTTATACGCACCTCCAGCGCGGACAGCCGGTCTCGCTCGCGCACCACCTCCTCGCGCACTTCTGGTCGCTCGCGGCGGACCGCCGCCGGTTCGAGACCGCGCACCGATCCGCCGGCGTTTCGCCGCTCGGCGCCGGCGCGCTCGCCGGCTCGCCGCACCCGATCGATCCGCGCCGGACGGCCGCCCTCCTCGGATTCGAAGACGTCTTCGTGAACAGCATCCACGCGGTGGCCGACCGGGACTACGCCGTGGAAGCCGCGTTCGCCTGCGCCCTCACGGCCGTTCACCTCTCCCGCTGGGCCGAGGAGGTCGTCCTGTGGAGCTCTTCGGAGTTCGGCTTCGCTTCGCTCGCGGACTCCGTGTCGAAGGGGTCGAGCCTCATGCCGCAGAAGAAGAACCCGGAGCCGGCGGAGCTCGCTCGCGGGAAGGCGGGGCGCGTGATCGGAGACCTGACGGCGCTCCTCGTCGTTCTGAAGGGGACGCCGCTCTCCTACGACAGCGACCTCCAGGAGGACAAGGAAGCTCTCTTCGACGCGCTCGAGACGGTGCGCGGCTGCCTCGACGCCTCGCGGCGGATCTCCGGCGGGTTGACGTTCGACCGCGAGCGGCTCGCGGCGGCGCTCGTCGCCGGGCACTCCACCGCGACCGATCTCGCGGATCACCTCGTCGGAAAGGGCGTCCCTTTCCGGACGGCGCACGAGCAGGCGGGGCGCGCCGTCCGGGAAGCCGACCGTCTCGGCGTTGCGATTGCCGACCTCGACCGCGATGTCCTGCGGGCCTGCTGCCCTGAGGCGGGGGACGACGTCGCCCGCTTCCTGACCGCGGAAAGCTCGGTGCGCTCGCGCCGCTCGCCGGGCGGTCCGGCCCCCGAAGCCGTCGACGCCCAGATCGCCCTCGCGGAGCAAGAGGTCGCGGCCGGCCGGGAGTGGCTCGCGGGCCGGAAGGACTCCCCCATTTATCGCGCGCACCGCGAGGCGCGCCTCGACGCGAGCGAGCTTCGATGAACCGGATGGCGCGGGAGCGGGCGATTCTCGAGATCGTGAAGACTCATCCCGTAGCCACCCAGGGCGAGCTCGCCCGCGAGCTCGGCCGGC